>JAPKAJ010000054.1 GCA_028825345.1 Arenicellales bacterium
CAACAGAAGGACATCTCGCTGTTCGCCCCGCCAATCGATACACCTTGGTGATCGTTGCCGCCCCGGTCGGCCAGTACTTCGCCCAGTATGGTCGACCGTTGAGAGTAAAGGCGGAAGATCGGTATACACGAGCAGCCTCGGGCGGAACCGGCGCCGCGAAGACTGCCGGAAATTATGGCGCGACCCTAAAACCAATGTTTGAAGCGGCTTCAGAAGGTTTCGACCAGATACTCTGGTTAGACGGCGATGAGCACGCGTATGCAGAGGAAGCAGGGCAGATGAATATATTCTTCCGCATTGGCGACGAGGTGATCACTCCCGAGCTTTCAGGAACGATTCTCCCTGGGGTCACTCGCGACAGCGTGCTATCGTTGTTGAAACAATGGGGGATAAAAGCCACTACCCGGCGAATTTCTATGGCGGAACTTCGTAAAGCTGCCGAGTCGGAAAATTTGCTCGAGATATTCGGAGCGGGCACGGCAGCGGTGGTTGTACCCGTGGATTCGATCCAATATCAAGATTTTGATATCCGCGCCTGTCCGCCGTCGGCTAATAGCCTTTCCCAACGACTTTTTCAGTCACTGCTTGCGATCCAACACGGCCAAGTTGATGACACGAATAATTGGATTCAGTTTGTCGATACTGAGTAAAAATCTGAATTCTTTGGATTCTTGCGGCTTTTTTGATCGCCATGGGACTTGGGTAATCATTTTGATCTTCTGCGCGCCATTCACAGTTCTTGCCGATTCTCAAATCGAACGCGGTTTTGAACTCGCTCGGCAGTATTGTTCTCGCTGCCACGTCATCGGGGATTACAATCGCATGGGCGGGATTGGAAACAGCCCATCTTTTACCTGGATGGTGAAGAGCGCCGATTGGCGTGAACGCTTTCAGACTTTTTACGCCCGCCGTCCGCACCCGGTTTTTGTGCGAGTACCCGGCTATGCACGGTGGTCCAATGTTGAGCCCTACTATCCGCCTTTTGAAATTCTTCTTAGTGAAATTGATCTTATCACTGAATACGCTGGCAGCCTTCAGACAGCGAACTGAAAGCGCCTTTTTAC
Organism: Arenicellales bacterium; assembly: GCA_028825345.1. Lineage (GTDB taxonomy): Bacteria > Pseudomonadota > Gammaproteobacteria > Arenicellales > UBA868 > UBA868. The sequence continues at coordinate 1,065 of JAPKAJ010000054.1, forward strand.
GCTTTTGTGCAACCGCTCGGGTGGATTCCCCTTTTTGACTCATGCGCCAACTAATTTTTCGCTGTAGATTCTCTGGCCCGTTATATTCAGGTGATCACTTTTGTATGAGAGGGATCATTTGACCACAAGCCATGGGTGAGGGCCTGCTATTGCTGCTGTTGCTTTTTCTTTCGGCTTTTTTTTCCGGATCGGAAACGGCATTGGTCAGTTTATCTATTGGTCGTGCGGATGCCCTTGCCCGCGACAGACGGCGCGGCTCGCGAGCCTTGTGCGTACTAAAGGCGCAGCCCCAGCGCATGTTGGTTGCGATCCTTATTGGTAACAATGTTGTGAATATCAGCGCATCTGCGCTCGCGACGGTGATTGCCACACGCGAGTTTGGCGACGCAGGTCCTGGCGTAGCAGTGGGAGTGCTGACGATTATTATTCTTGTTTTTGGGGAGATCACGCCAAAAAGTTTGGCTACCCGCTACTCGGAACGAATTTCTCTTGCAGTCGCGCCAGCGATCCTCGGTTTTGCCTACCTAAGCGCTCCGATTGGAATCATGGTTGAACGCATTGGTCTCGCAATGAGCGGTGGTGCCTCAGGAACGAGTGAGGAACCCGTGGTGACCGAGTCCGAGCTCATCAGCATGGCGGGGTATGGGAAAGAGGAGGGCACGATCGAGGAGGGTGAGAAACAGCTTATCGAGCGAGCATTCGCCTTTAGCGATCTTTCAGTGTCGGATGTGATGACACCACGGCACAAAGTCTTTCGCCTTCCCGCTCAAATGGCTCTAGCCGATGCGGTAGGTCAGCTTATGGCCTCGCCGTTTAGCCGTATTCCTTTGCATGACGATGATCCTGACGAAATTATCGGCATGCTTCACCTTCGCGACGTACTTAGACCATTGGCTTCTGGTGATAGGCAAGTCTGCCTGGCTGATCTCGCCCGTCCGCCTTATTTCGTTCCGGACCGACAGTCCCTGACCGATAGCATCTCCGCGCTGCGCCAAGAGCGTCACCATCTCGCAGTTGTCGTGGATGAACACGGCCTTATGGAGGGGGTTGTTAGCCTCGAAGACTTGCTGGAGGAATTGGTTGGCGAGATTTATGACGAGAGCGATATCGCGCCGCTCGATCTGGTCCCGCACGGCCCCGACAGCGTGACCGTCGAGGGTACGTCAGAGTTACGTGTGCTGACGGAATATTTCGGCACGCCACTGTCCGGAAAACCGACAGATTCGGTGAGCCTATGGATTTTGGAGAAAGTGCAGCGAATACCGAAAAGCGGAGAAACCTTTGGGGTCGACGGACTAACGGTCACGGTCAAGCGTGCGACGCAAAGACGCATTCTTGAGCTAGACGTTTCCCGCTAAAGGCGAAGTTGTGCTTCGGTCCTGGCGGTGCATTCTTTAGAAAGTGATTACAATGATGAGGTCAATTCACCGGCTAGCTCACGGGTGCGCAGTTGAGGAAAACAGGATTTCCGCCCGGTGGATTGGAGTAGACGCAACAATGTCGATCGCAATTTGACTGGCAACTTCAGCGATCGCGTCCGTCTGGCCGGTTTGCGGCAGGGGTAGAACCAATTGCGCGTTGAGTTGATTGCCGACAAAATGGAGAATCAGGCCCGAATAGCCTTTATCACCATGTCGTTGTAAAGCAAGGCCATGACGATCTAATACGCTCACGACACTACGTTCGATTTCAGGCCGCTGTGGTAGTGTATCGATAACAGGTGGTACAGAATCATCTTCCGGATCAATATGCACGACTACATCAATCATTCGCTCAAAACGATCCTTTAAGGCTTTCATCACTTTGTCACCGATGTGATGCCCTTCGGAGACACTGATAAATTGGGCAACGCGGATGTGGACATCTGCGTACACTTTGGAGCCCATGCGGCGAGTTCTTAGTTCGTGAGCATCAAGCACGCCCGCAACAGCCATAATCGTTTGGCGGGCCTCTTCCTGGGTTGACGCGTCCACCGCAGTATCGATCAGCTCTTCGACAGATTCTTTGCCAATACGGAAGGCGACGTACAGGATCATAGTTGCGACTCCAATTGCCGCGACCGAGTCGGCCCAAGGCAAGCCGAGCATGGCACCGATTATTCCGGCTATCACCACTAACGAAGAAAGGGCGTCGGTCCGACTGTGCCAGGCATTGGCACGCAGCAAAGAAGAGTTCAAACGCCTCGCGGAGCGCATGGTGTAGTGAAAAACACCTTCCTTCACAACTACAGACACAGCGGCAATGACAAGAGCTTCCCAACCCGGCTGGAGTAGCGCATCGGGGCCCGTCAGCCGGTTTACAGCATCCCAGGCAACGCCAGAGGCGACCAGTGCAAGTGAGGCTGCGAGTAGGGCGGTTGCAATCGTCTGGATGCGGCCGTGGCCATAGGGGTGTTCTCGGTCAGCTTGATGGCTGGCTTCCCGAGCCGCGACAATGACAAGCAGATCGGTTAGAAGGTCTGAAAAAGAGTGAATACCGTCTGCAATCAGCGCCTGGGAGTGACCAAAATAACCCCCCGCGACCTTTGCCAAAGCCAGAATGCCATCTAAGGCGCTTCCAACCAGCGTAACCGATCGGATTTCCCTGTACTCGGCTGAGTCGCCCGTCGAGTTGCTGCGAGGGCTTGCCTTATTCATCTTGGAACCAATTTTTAAAGTCCCAAGCAGTCTATCAGGTTGGCCCTAGCGGTTCGCTGGGGTTAATCAATTACGTGCACTGTAAGGATTATGCAATTGCAAGATCACTAGCCCGAATGATATAAATTCTGGGATAATTAGGGTTGGAGAGCCGTGTGGTTTGGCTCGCCCTAGCAACGGACCATCTATGCGAATCTTGATCAGTAATGACGACGGCTACCTCGCCCCTGGGCTGCTAGCGCTGTACCAGTCGGTGAATTCAATAGCTGAAACATTCGTCGTCGCACCTGATCGGAACCGTAGCGGCGCCAGCAATTCTCTAACTCTGACGCGGCCGCTGAGGGTTCACCAGGCGCCAAACCATTTTTATTACCTGGATGGCACGCCAACCGACTGTGTCCACGTTGCCCTAACCGGATTGATGACCGATGAGCCGGATCTGGTGGTCGCCGGGATCAATCATGGCGCTAACCTGGGTGACGACGTGATTTATTCAGGAACCGTTGCGGCGGCGATGGAAGGGCGCTTTTTGGGATTGCCGGCGATTGCCGTGTCGTTGGTCGGCTCCGACCCGACCAATTTCGATACGGCGGGGCAGGTCACGCTGCAACTTCTGGAGCGGCTTGCAAGGCACCCACTTCCAACTGACACTATCATCAACGTGAATGTACCGGATCGGCCAATAGAAGAGATCCGTGGGATTCAGGCAACCAGACTGGGATACCGCCATAAGTCGGAACCAGTGATACGCGCCAAAGATCCTTATGGTTCGGAAATATATTGGGTCGGCCCTTCTGGTTCGGAACAGGATGCCGGGCCGGGAACTGATTTCTTTGCAGTTCGTGAGGGTTTCGTCTCGGTAACCCCACTTCATGTCGATCTGACCCGTCACGAGCATGTCAATCAGGTTCAGTCATGGTTACAGGCTCCGTGATGGTGAGTTACAAATCAGCAACGTTAACTGATGGCTTTACCTCCGAGCGTACCCGTAAAAGACTAGTCACGGGGCTACGAAACAAGGGCATCACTGACGAAAAGGTGCTTCTAGCGATGGGCAGCGTTCAGCGGGATCTTTTTATCGAGGATGCGCTTAAGAGTCGCGCCTACGAGGATACCGCCCTGCCGATCGGGTACCGGCAAACTATTTCCCAGCCCTTTATAGTGGCGCTTATGAGTCAGATATTGCGATCGAATCGCGATAATTTGGGTCGAGTCTTGGAGGTTGGTACCGGGTCGGGTTATCAGGCGGCTGTGCTATCGGGATTTGCTGACCAAGTCTATACCATCGAACGTATTCAACAGTTGTTGGATGCGGCAAAATTGCGCTTGGCGCCACTTGGAATTAACAACATTAGTTTTCGCCATGGAGATGGTGCTTCGGGCTGGACAATTAATGCGCCATTTGACGGAATAATTCTCACGGCGGCGCCGGCCGTGGTGCCAACCATTCTCTTTGACCAACTGGCCGAAGGAGGTATATTGGTTGCGCCAGAAGGCGAGGAGCAACACCAGACCTTGGTGTACTGGAAAAAAACACACGGGTCCGTCCGACGATTTGAGTCGGTTTCTGTGGTTTTTGTTCCGATGGTGCCTGGAATTATTTCGTGAAGATCTTTACACCTTTGTACAGCGCCGCGCTTCGGTGGGCAACTCATCGCCACGCCTCAAGATATCTAGCGGCTTTGTCTTTCGTTGAATCGTCTTTTTTCCCTATTCCGCCCGATGTCATGCTGGCGCCTATGGTTCTGGCTCGTCGCGATCGGGCGTGGTTTCTGGCTGGTTTGACAACAGTAGCGTCGGTTGCTGGCGGCTTATTCGGCTATCTCATTGGAAAATTTCTGTTCGGCACTGTGGCAGAGCCAATCATCGAGTTTTATGACGCCAGGTCAGCATTCGAGCGGGCACGTACATGGTTCGAGATCTACGGGGTATGGGTTGTGTTTGTTGCCGGCTTCACCCCGATCCCCTACAAGATTTTCACTATTAGTGCCGGCCTAATTGGCATGAGCCTGGTACCTTTTATGCTTGCATCATTGGTAGGGCGTGGAGCGCGGTTCTTTTTGGTCGCGGGTTTGATTCTTTTGGGAGGTGAGGCACTCGAAACTCAATTACGTCGCCATGTCGATGCCATCGGCTGGGTCACGGTAGTTGTATTGGTTTCGGGTCTTCTGTGGCTGAGTGGTTAACACCGATTTCCGTTTGATTAACGCCTTCGCCTTAATTTTAGGCCTGGCATGGATTGTAGCGGGGTGCACCGGTAGCCCGGTGGTTCCAGTCAGTGATCTAACCAATGCCCGAACCCAGCATAGCGCACGTATCGTTCGAGCTGGAGACTCCCTTTACACTATCGCCTGGACGGCCGGCCTAGATTATCGTGATGTGGCTCGGTGGAACAAACTGCAAACCCCGTATACCCTTCAGGTAGGTCAAAAAATCTATCTTGGAGGGGAAATGTCTGGCACAGAAATTTCGACCTCCGAAGTGGTTAGTGGGTTACAAACAAAAAGGCCCGTTTCGGCTAGCAACCCGCCCGCAGTGGTTCGAGCCACGTCGAGCGAACCCTCAGCCAGCCAGACCGTCCCGCCCGACAGCGGCAAGACGCCAGACAGCGCAGAAGGCTGGGTGTGGCCTGCAGGCGGCGACCTGATCACCCGTTTTAATGATGCGGCGGGGGAGAATGGTATTGATATTGCAGGTGTTGATGGAAGTCCAATACGCGCGGCTGCCAACGGCAAGGTCGTTTATGCGGGAACGGGACTCAGGGGTTATGGTTTATTGCTAATCATCAAACACGATGAGACCTTTCTTAGCGCGTATGCCCATAATCGCGCGGTGACCGTTAACGAGGGGGATCAGATCTCTAGCGGCCAGGTTATTGCGGAAATGGGTCAATCCGGCGCCAGTTCCGTTAAACTCCATTTTGAGATTCGCCGCAACGGGCAACCGATTGACCCGTTAACAATCTTGCCTCGCCGTTAGAGGCAAAGGGTGCAACGCCCTATAACGGTAAAATAATTGCGCCGAGGACCGACCGCTGGTCGATAGCGAGCAGATTGTAGCTCGTACAAGCTGAGCGAGAGTTCATAAACTCGACTCCACGACCCTCGGTTGCGAGAACTTCAAGTAGTTCAGGTCCGGGAAACTGCTGTGTGGATCCGGTACCAATTATCAAGACTTCCCAGGAAAGGTCAAAAAGCGCTAGCAGTTGCTCGGTCGAAAATAACCTAAAACTTGCTACCGGCCAGTCTTGCGGTGCAAAGCTGGGTGAGAGCAAAAAACTCGTGCTGCACAACGTAGACCCGATCGAGACCGAAACAGCGTCATACCCTTGGATGACCCTGATATTCGCGCTGCTCTCAACCTGCAAGTCCATGGGTCAACGATCCTTTACGATTTGCCAAGCCTTCAACGGCCAACACCTGCAACCGAGTGGCTCACAACAGAATCACCTGAAAGAAGTTTGGGATACAATCCGACGCTCGTGAGCGCTCTTGCGCATTCGAATTTTTTGGCTTTTCTTCGGATTGAGATCATATGAAACCAGTCAGTGTCGGCGTTATCGGCCTGGGCACAGTAGGCGCCGGAACGGTAGATGTGCTTCGGCGCAATGGTGAAGAGATCTTTCGTCGGGCAGGCCGGGAGATCAAAGTTACCCGGGCAGCCGTTCGTGATCTGGCGCGTTCGCGTGACTGTAACACTGCAGGTATTTCGCTTACAGCCAATCCGCATGAAATAGTTGAAGACCCCGAAATTGACGTCGTTATAGAGCTCATTGGTGGGTGTGATGTTGCCTTTGACCTGATCAGCGCTGCTCTTGATCATGGGAAGCACGTTGTCACCGCGAACAAAGCGTTAATCGCAACACGGGGAAACGAGATCTTTCACCAAGCCTCTTCGGCAGGGCTGGTCGTCGCCTTCGAAGCGGCCGTCGCCGGAGGCATTCCCGTGATTAAGGTCCTAAGAGAAGGGCTGGCGGGCAACCGGGTAGAAAATCTAGTTGGGATACTCAATGGCACCTGCAATTTCATTCTCAGCGGAATGCAAGACGACCGTTCTGACTACGCGGAGGTCCTATTAAAAGCCCAGGCCAACGGTTACGCCGAGGCAGATCCCAGTGTTGATGTGCAGGGGGTAGATGCCGCGCACAAGCTTACTATTCTTGCGTCCATTGCCTATGGCGTGCATCTTGATTTTAAGTCGGTACACGTTGAGGGTATCAGCGATATCACGCAAGACGACATTATTTATGCTCGGGAACTTGGTTATCGAATCAAACACCTTGGCATCGCACGGCGCTTACCTAATGGATTGGATCTTCGAGTGCACCCCTGCCTGGTGGGAGACGATCATCTACTGTCAAACGTCTCCGGCGTAATGAACGCTATCGTCGTGAATGGAGACGCCGTGGGAGAGACCCTTTTCTATGGGGCCGGGGCAGGGGCCCAACCTACAGCGTCCGCGGTAATCGCAGATTTGGTTGATGTTGTCAGGACGCTAACCTCTGACCCAGGTAATCGGGTGCCCCATCTGGCATTTCAACCCGCGGCACTTGCCGCGCCTGGAATCGTTCCCTTATCCGAGATAGTCTGCGCGCATTACCTTAGATTAACGGTCCACGATCGTCCGGGAGTGCTAGCTGACATTACCCGTATTCTCGGGGATTATCAGGTAAGTATTGAGGCGATACGACAGCAGCGGAGTGCCGATGCGCTTGGTAATGTGCCAGTTGTGATCGTGACCCACAGAGCGCTGGAAGCGAACGTTGCAATGGCCGTCTCGGAGATTGAGGCCCTTTCAACGAATGCAAGGGCGGCAACAAGGATTCGCTTGGAAACTCTGGAGATCTCCGTCGATGAGTGATAGTGGCGCAGGGTTGATCTCGCGGTACCAGGCGAGGCTTGCATTGCCAACTTCTGTCAAGCCTATTAGCTTGCAGGAAGGGTCTACACCCCTGGTGTGTTTGAACTCCCTGTGTGATCCAGAGCGGGGAATTGTCGTTTACGGCAAAGTGGAAGGAGCCAATCCCACAGGCTCATTTAAGGATCGGGGGATGACGGTCGCGATTACGATGGCCGCCCATGAGGGAAGTGAAGCGGTCATCTGCGCATCCACCGGTAATACGTCCGCAGCGGCTGCTGCCTACGCTGCGAGGGCGGGTATGAAGGCATTTGTTGTGATTCCAGATGGGAAGATAGCGCTTGGCAAGTTGGCCCAGGCCATGATGCACGGGGCTCGGGTCATTCAGATCGCCGGCAACTTCGATGAAGGAATGCAGATAGTGAAGGCGATGCCTGACGAGGCGCCGGTGACATTAGTCAATTCGGTCAATCCCTACCGCCTGCAAGGGCAAAAAACTGCAGCTTTTGAGATCGTCGACAGTTTGGGCAGAGCACCCGATTATCACTTTCTTCCCGTGGGTAATGCGGGCAATATCAGCGCCTACTGGTTGGGATATTCCGAGTATCATCAGACCGGCGACCTCGATAAACTGCCCATTATGGTTGGCTGCCAAGCAGCAGGGGCTGCGCCTTTTGTGCATGGCAAGATTGTTGCTGACCCAGAGACTGTTGCGACTGCGATACGTATCGGTAATCCACAATCCTGGGATCTTGCGCAGGCCGCGCGAAGTGAGTCAGGGGGCTGGTTTGTAGCACACGAAGATCAGCTAATTCTCGATGCTCAGCAGTATTTGGCTCAACGTGAGGGGATTTTCTGCGAGCCCGCTTCCGCGGTTTCTGTCGCCGCATTAATCTCGGCTTTACGCGAGTCTGCAATTCCGGACCAATCCGTGGTCGTATGCACCTTAACCGGTCACGGGCTTAAAGATCCAGATACGGCCATTAGTCAAAGCCCAGAACCCCTGCGGGTCGCGCCGACGCTGGGCGCAGTGCGGGATGCTATCCTTCGCTGACGAGATCAGTTTTTTGGTTAATGATGTAGTACGGCTCGTAAGGAGGCCTTTATGCCCGGGGGCAATGTTCTGGTTTTTGATATCGAGACAGTCCCCGATGTAAAGGGTGGTAGACAGTTACTTAATCTTAAAGGCCTTAGTGACGAGGACGTTGCCCTGGCCATGCGGACACTTCGTATACAAAAAACGGGAAAGACAGACTTTCTCTCTCATTTCCAACACCAAATAGTCGCAATATCAGCCGTATTGGTCAGCAACGACAGCCTTAAGGTGTGGTCGTTAGGTAATCCTGCTTCAGGGGAAAAAGAATTATTGGAACGGTTTTTCGATGGAATAGAGAAATTTTCTCCCGTTCTTGTGAGTTGGAATGGCAACGGCTTCGATCTCCCGGTCATCCATTACCGTGCTTTAAAACATGGTGTTGCATCAGCGCGTTACTGGGACAACGGCGATATTGATCGAGAATTTCGTTGGAATAACTACCTCAGTCGATTTCATGCCCGGCATCTTGATCTGATGGACGTCCTATCCGGGTATCAGCCAAGGGCTGTTGTTCCACTCGATGAGTTGGCGGTGATGCTTGGGTTCCCTGGAAAGATGGGGATGAGTGGCGCTCAGGTCTGGGAAAGCTTCTGCTCCGGGCAAATTGATGCAATACGGGACTACTGCGAAACTGACGTCTTGAACACCTACCTGGTGTATCTGCGGTTTCAACAGATTCGCGGCGTTCTTAATCAAAACGAATTAGAGCGCGAGCAAAACCGCCTGCGGGATCTTCTTGCGGACAGTAGCAGACCCCACCTAGCTGAGTTCCTTGCGCGCTGGCCGGCCTTGGGTAGTGTCAGTTAATCAGATCGCCCCTTTCCCGGCGGTGGTCGACTCTTTAAGCCATGATGGCCGCGGGGTCGCCCGGGTCGAGGGTAAAGTGTGGTTTGTTGAAGGAGCACTTCCAGGTGAGACCGTCATCGTTCGGCCCACCAAAATTAGACGTTCTTTTTCGGTAGGGCTGGTTGATAAAATAATCGTCCAATCAAAGAATCGGACAAAGGCACCTTGTCAATATTTTGGGACCTGCGGCGGCTGTGCCTTACAGCACCTTGAGCATAGCGCTCAATTAACCTTTAAGCGCCAGACCCTCCTTGATGCACTGGGCAAGGCCGGCGTTGGTCCAGTGGGGGTAACGAATCCCATTGGCGCTATACCGTGGGGATATCGTCGGAGGGCACGACTCAGCGTCCGCTTTGTACCGAAGAAGGGCGGAGTTCTGGTCGGCTTTCGTGAGCGAAATAATAAATATGTCATACCGCTGGCGGAGTGCTTGGTGATCGATCCTTCAGTAAACTCGGTTCTCGCGACACTACCAAGCCTTCTACAGGGGATGAGCACCCCTGATCGATTCCCGCAAATCGAAGTGGCCGTGGGGGATAACGCAACCGCGCTGGTCTTTCAACACCTCGAGCCCTTAACGACAGGAGACACGTACCGTCTGGAACAGTTTGCTCGTGAAAATAACCTACTGGTCTACAGCCAAAGCGGGGGTTCAGGTTCGGTTGAAGCGATCTTTCCAGGTCAACCCGTGCTTTTAGATTACGCTTTGCCTGAGTTCTCAATCTCGGTCGGTTTTTCGCCGACCGATTTCATTCAGGTTAATCGGCTGGTTAACCAAGCGCTGGTAGGGATGGTTATTGATTGGCTGGACATTAGACCCACGGATTCGGTGCTAGATCTATTTTGCGGATTGGGTAACTTTTCGCTACCGGCAGCCCGTGGGGCAAAGAGGGTTCTCGGGGTAGACCAAAGCCCAAGCTTGATCTCACGAGCTCGTGATAACGCTCACCAAAATGACATCTCTAACGCCGCCTTTGAGTGCCGTAACCTTTTTAGCAAGGATTTGGAGATCTGGGGTCCAGGACAATTCTCAAAGGTCATCGTTGACCCTCCGAGAAGTGGAGCCCTAGAGTTATTGAACTTTGTCAACGAACGGGTTAAGCCGCGTTTTCTCGCTTATGTATCCTGTGATCCAGCAACGCTAGCGCGAGATGCCGCATCTCTTACCAAATCTGGGGCCTACCGACTAGTGAAACTGGGGCTGGCCGATATGTTTCCACATACCGCTCACATAGAATCTGTCGCCCTGTTTCACCGGTGTGCAGATACCGTTTTGGGTGCAAAATAACGATCGCACGTCTCGGTCAACCTTCGGTGCCGGTTTTGCCCGACTCCACCGAAGCAGGCGCCGGCGATGAGTCAGTACTGCTCTTCGATGCCCGCTCCTGTTGTTGGCTGCGAGAATTAGGGCGTGGGCCTTGCCCTCCAGAACGACCTCTACCTCCGCGCGATCGGCGCTGACCGGATTTTTGACCTGAGGTCGAACTCGAGGCGTTATCTGCG
>JAPKAJ010000323.1 GCA_028825345.1 Arenicellales bacterium
ATATATTTCAGCATCTCATTCCTCCCAGGTGTTTGGGTTCATGCCTGAGCTCGTTAACTAGTACCGATTCTTTGCTAAGGCGGAAACCACAATAGTGCAAATAACGATTAATAACAATCATATATTTTGTCGTTTTTGATTGTTTTATGGGTATTTGCCATGATAAATAGACAAATGGAAAATAAAATTCGAATCCCATCGGCACGTCGCACGGCTATATTGAGACAGCTTCTGTTGGATGGCGCTGTGAGCGTAGAGGCCCTGGCGCAGGAACTGGGCGTATCGGTTGCTACCATCCGGCGTGATTTGACAACCCTGGAAAATAAGGGCTCTGTCCGTCGAACACATGGTGGCGCCACAGTCACAGTGCCACGCAGGGCCGATAAGGCTTTCGCGCTGCGTGAACAAATTGATCGACAAGGTAAACGTATGATTGCGCGTACCGCAATGAAGCTGATTGAACCCGATCAAACGTTGTTCATGAACGATGGCTCGACGCTGCTGGCGTTGGCGCAAGAGCTGGTGGCATCAGAAATGACATTGACCGTGGCCACCCCTGGCGTCAATATTGCCATAGCCCTGTCTGAAAATACGCGTATCAACGCCTATCTTGCCGGCGGTCTGGTAAGGCATAGAAGCCTGGGAACGACGGGTGACTTTCTTGAACAGATGCTGTCTACAATCAACGCGGATACAGCATTCATTGCCGCAGAAGGATTTTCTGCAAACGAAGGATTGACATATTCTTACGAAGCCGACGCAAAGATTGCTCATGTCATGAATGAAAAAGCCACGCGAACTGTTGTACTGGCAACCGAGAGAAAACTTGGGCAACGTGACCGCATGACCGCTATTGCGGCCTCACAGGTGGACGTATTAATCACGGATTGCCGGGATGAAAGCCGACTAGAATCGATTCGGGAGCTGGGCGTTTCGGTCATTGTCGCCACAAACAGTGCTCATGGTTGTGACAACATTAAGGCGCTTCAACCCTGAATTGGCGAAACCCGGATGATTAATTCAAGCCCAAACAGCATTGAAGCGAAAGTGCAAAAGACAAAACTCTCTTGTCACAATGTCTGGAAAGTTTTTGGAAGTAATGCCGGACAGTTTATGGCTCAACATGACCATTCACCCACACCTGACGCAGTAATTGAAGCCGGACTCATAGCTGCTGTCCGTGACGCTACAGTAGAGATCAACGATGGCGAAATATTTGTCATTATGGGATTGTCCGGTTCTGGAAAATCCACCCTGGTGCGCTGCCTGTCTAGATTGATTGAATCAACAACTGGGCATGTTATTTTTGATGGACAGAACCTTCAGGGCATGTCGGATGCCGAACTGAATGAAATCCGTCGCCATAAGATGGGGATGGTGTTTCAACATTTTGCATTGCTACCACACCTTACTGTCGTCGGGAACGTTGCGTTCCCTCTGGAAATTCAGGGAATTGACAGGCGCTCTCGGGAACAGCGAGCACTCGAAATGATTGAACTGGTCGGCCTCCAGGGGCGCGAAAACTATTACCCCAGGGAGCTATCGGGTGGTCAGCAACAGCGTGTGGGCATCGCCCGTTCGTTGGCCGTTGAACCTGATATCTGGTTTCTGGATGAACCTTTTTCCGCCCTGGACCCACTTATCCGGCGCGAAATGCAAAACGAATTCATGCGACTGCAAAGCGTGCTTCATAAAACCATCGTCTTTATCACCCATGATTTCGACGAGGCAATCAGACTGGCCGATCGCGTTGCCATCATGAAAGACGGCGAGATCGTTCAGATCGGCACGCCCGAACAGCTTGTACTCAACCCAGCGACGAGCTATGTGGAAAAATTTACCAAGGGAATCTCGCGCGCCAAAGTACTTTCAGTTAGATCGATCATGACCACACTGATACCCGGTGACCCGGACCGCGCATCAGCCTCGGTTCAGGCGCAGGCGACGGTTGAAGAAATTGCGGCCGAAGTCATGGACAGCGATGCTGATGTAATTGTGAGGAATGCAGATGATCAAGCGATAGGAGTATTGACTCGGCAGACTGTCATTGATGTGCTGTTAAACAGAATTTGAGAAATTTTCCCTATTGATGGCCGGTTTGTGAAAGGTGTGCTCGACTTTTCCCCACCGGGATCGCCAAGATATCGTATTTCGAAGCCACATACTCATGAAGCGATGGAACCACATTTTGTGTGACGTCCGCCCATATGGCACCACATAGGCCTGCATAGCACCAGTGGAGGCTGGTGGGCACAGATGCAGACAGCATCCACAAAGGGGCAAGCAGATTTATACATAAAGTAGGCGACCGAAGATCACGACCGCACCTGCGGCTAACAAAAGAAGGCGCTTGAAAATGCCAAGCGGAGAAATTAATCCGTAAGAGATCAAGCCCAGGCCGACCCCCACTTGGCAAAATGACAAAAGCGCCTGCCACGGCCTGTTCGCTAACTCAATGAGTTCGGGGTTTGCGATCATTCCGATAGGAATAACATACAGGCCCACCCCAAGAGCCATCGAAGTAAATGCCACCTTAAGCCAGTTTTCGTTAACCATCCCCGAGGCAATAAACACCGCACCGCACACCGGTGGGGTGATCGTTGAGATTAGCGCAAACCAGAATACGAAAAGATGGGCCTGTAGCGGTTGCAAACCCAGATCTATCAGTGCGGGCCCTGCTACCGAGACGCAAATCACATAGGCGGCCGTGGTTGGCACCTCCATGCCGAGTACCAGGCAGGCGAGTGCGGTCAAGAGCACGGCTGGCCAGATATTTTCCCCTGATAAAGACAAAATCAAAGAGGTGACCTTAACTCCTAATCCTGTTATCCCCAGAACCCCGATGATTATCGAGGCACAAAGGATAATTGCCCCGATCAAAGCTATCTGTCGTGCACTGGTAATTAAAGCGCGTTCAATCCGGCGTAATATTTCGGTTGTCTTAAAA
>JAPKAJ010000324.1 GCA_028825345.1 Arenicellales bacterium
TTATGGGCATTCCGAGGCGGTGCATGTAGAGACGCGATCGCCTATCAGCGCAAAGGAGGCGCTTTTATTATTACAAGCGGCTCCGGGTGTGGTGGTGATCGATGAGGTGGAACCGTTTGATTACCCAACGCCAGTCACGGCTGGGGCGGGGACCGATGGTGTTTACGTTGGGCGCATTCGTGGAGATCTTTCGTGCGACAATGGCCTGAATCTATGGGTGGTATCAGACAATATCCGTAAGGGGGCCGCGCTCAATAGCGTCCAGATTGCGGAACACCTGCTGAGTAGAGGATGAACATAAATAGTGCCATGAGTCCCGTCGCCGACGAACGGCGCCCGGCAGCCGAGCGCGCAGGGTCGCGCATTTGGCGCTGGTTTTGTGGGGCTGGAGCGGCTTTGCTCCTCAGTGGTTCCGCGTGGGGCGTGGGGCTGGGAAAACTGGATGTCAGGTCTGCACTGGATGAACCTTTCGAGGGCATCATTGAATTGTTATCTGTGGCAGCGGAAGATCTCGAGACGATCAAGGTAACTCTTGGCACGCGCTCTGATTTTCAGCGGGCAGAGATCGATCGGTCGAATATCCTCGACACTTTCGTATTCGAAACAGAAACGGTTGGCAGTGGTGAAGCTCAGATCACTATTCGTTCGACTGAGTCGGTATCGGCACCTTACGTGAATTTTTTGATTTCCTTTGAGTGGCCGGGCGGTCGCATTATCCGGGAATACACGGCACTACTTGATCCGCCCGAGTATGCTGCTGTGGGGGTGGTGGTCAGCGTTGCGGACGCGGGGACCGCCGAGACGGGGACCGCCGAGGCGGGGGTGACCGAGACGAATCAAGCAATTAGCGAAACGCGCACGCCTGTGCTGTCGGCGATCAACTCGGCAGGTTATGCCCCGGGCAATGAGTACGGCCCGGTCAAAAGGGGTGAAACGCTAGCCGATATCGCGCAACAACTCGATTTGCCATCGGATATCAATGTCTACCAGCGTATGTTGGGCTTGTTGAAGCAGAATCCGGACGCTTTTATTCGAGGGAATATGAATCTGGTCCGCCAGGGCGCTTCGCTGACGGTGCCTGATCTGGCCACCTTCTCAAGTATTTCGGGCGCGGTGGCCATTGAGACTTACCGTCGCCAGGTGGCTGAATGGGAGGCTTACCGAACAGCTGCTACGGCGCAGAAAGGCAAAACCGCTAGCGCGCCGGCGAGTGTGGACAATACGGCGCGAGACGAGCCAACAAAGGATCGAGTCTGGGTGCGGCAGATCGCATTGGCAACGCCAGAGAGTGACGCTGCCCCAACGGGCTCCTCCCCGACGGGTGAACTCGTGAGCGAAACAGCAGCCGATACTGAATCACCCAGCGCGGCCAAAGTGTTGTCTGCGGACAAGTCGGCGCAGAGCGACGAGACGTCGACTGATGTGATGCCATCAACGGTAGTCGAGGGGGATCGTTATGTGCTGCGAATTATTCAAGGCAAGGCGGAACGAGATGAAGTGCTGGCCTCGAGTTCCTCGGGCGGCGTCATTTCAACTGCGTCGGCTGCGAGTTCCGTGGTGCCAGAAGGCACACCGGGCGTGGGATTGGAGGGCGTACAGGATCAACTGACCTTGGTCGAAGAAGCCTTGTTGTCTAGCCAGTCGCAAAATGAAAATCTTAAAGATCGCATGGCATTGTTGGAGCAGCAGATCGGCCAAACCACTGCGTTACTCGAGCAGCAGGTGGCGACAACTACTCGACTGTTAGCACTACGTGAGGCAGGGTTAGCGCTTGCCGAACAGCAGGCCAAGGCCCGTCAGGAAGCAGCACAAGACGATAAAGTGGTCGCGGCCGTCGCTACGCCCACAACCACGACGCCTACAACCGCGACGCCTACAACCACGAGCCCCGCAACGACAAACGATACCCGCCCCGTTGTGGTGGGCGCTGATGACTCGGCCAAACAGAGTGGAGTGGGGGCAAGTGATAAAACAACCACTGCGCTAGCCGTTTCGGCGCCAGTGGACGGGACGCAGGAAAAAATCGTGACGCCCGAGGGGCCACGCGGTCTGCTGGCGCAGTGGGCTGATCGCGCGGCTACGGTTCCGTTGGTGGGCGCGGCGTTGGCCGGCGGGTTACACGGGTTATCGGATTGGGAAGTGGGTGGCAAGCTCAGCGTCGCTGGGGTCTCAGTGCCGGTGACCTGGTTGTTAGCGATCGCGGCCCTTCTCATTTTGCTCGTGGTCTGGCGCGTTCGACAGCGGCGTGAGGCTGATATGTACGATGACGATGAAATGTCGTGGCCTGATGGCGACGCCGCTGCACAGCAAGACGCCGGCAGCGATCAACCCGCAGATACTGAGACATTCTCTCAGGACAGCATTGGCAGCGGTTTTGTCGCCCAGGCGGAAGCGGCCAGGGGAGTGTCTGTTACCACCGATGAGGTGGATCCGGTGGCTGAGGCCGACTTGTATGCGGCGTACGGTCGAGTCGAACAGGCAATCGAAGTTCTGCGCTCTGCTATTCGAGCGAACCCAGAGCGAATCGAATTCAAAGTGAAACTGCTCGAGGTGCTGGCCCAACAGGGCGATGCGGCGGCCTTCGAAACGCTGGCAAAAGAAGTCAGTGGTTTAGTCGAAACGCGCTCTTCCGAGTGGACGACCATCGCGAAATTTGGACGAAGCCTGAACCCGGGTAACCCCTTGTTCGGCAAAGGAGATTCACCCGCCAGTGGCGCTGCGCTTGGGTCTGATGAGGGTGGCGATGTAACGGCCGCGCTGCCTGGCCTGGATCTCGATGCGGAACTGGATTCCATGTTTGGAGATACGAGTACCGCTCCGAGTCAGGCGGCGGGACTCGAGCCTCCCGCGGCGGCGATGGTTGCTGAGCGAGTGAGCGCTGAGAAAGACTCGTCTGAAACACCCACGGCGCCCGTTAACTTGGACGCTAGCGCGGAGTCCGCTTCCG
>JAPKAJ010000325.1 GCA_028825345.1 Arenicellales bacterium
TGCGTCAGGATCGGAAAAAACATCATGATTGATGTGCAGGCTATCGATATCGGATTAGTGACATTGGGTGCCATCGGCGCCACTTATCTTTGGCGTGGCTTAGGCGTTTTGTTCGCGTCACGTATCAATCATGAGGGTGCAGTCTTTCAATGGGTCACCTGCGTTTCTTACGCGATGCTGGGGGGGCTTATCGCCCGGATGATCGTTCTGCCAATAGGCCCGTTAACTCAAACGCCTCTATCTTTTAGGATTTTTGGGGTTATTGTCGGGCTTGCGGTCTTCTTTTTGCTGGGTCGCAGAGTCCTGCTCGCGGTTTGTGCCGGTGTTGGCGTGTTTATAGTGTTGGTCTCAAATTTCTGATTTTTTCCTAGAGGATGCAGGTTTGGATTTGGGGTGGCCCCTGTCTATTCCGAATAGCCAATGAACATGTTAATAAGAGTATTGCGACACGATGTCTTCTAATGTAATGCCTGAAAAATCTCCAACAATAGGTGCTGATGGGCGGCCGTGGCCGAGTTTTCGCGAAGCGGCTGTCGTTTGGTTACGAGTTGCGATGTTAAGTTTTGGTGGCCCAGCTGGGCAGATCGCTGTGATGCACCGCATAGTTGTTGAAGAAAAACGTTGGTTAGGGGAGGCCCGCTTCCTTCACGCGCTGAATTTTTGTATGTTGCTGCCAGGGCCAGAAGCCCAACAACTGACCATATATTTGGGATGGCTGATGCACCAGTGGCGGGGTGGATTGGTCGCAGGTGTTTTATTTGTTCTTCCGGGTATGTTGGCAGTAATGGTGCTGACCTGTATTTATGCCCTGTATGGCGAGGTGGATGTCGTCGCAGCCATGTTCTTTGGTCTAAAAGCGGCGGTGCTGGCGATCGTGTTACAGGCGGTTGTCAGGATCGGTAAAAAGGCATTGCGTAATAGCGTGATGGCGACATTGGCCGGCTTATCGTTTGTCGGTATCTTTTTCTTTGATACCCCCTTCCCGGTAATAATCATCGCGGCTGCACTGATTGGTGCCCTAAGTGGTCGATACGGGGTACAGAGTTTTCTAGGCAGTGGTGCCACCGCGACAGATGGAGAGGGAATGGGTGGCGGCAATTCTATTCTCGGGGAGGAGGTTCCCGACCACGCCCGGCCTGGGGCTAGTCGTGTTCTTGGTATCAGCGTCGTTTTGTTACTGCTTTGGGCCACACCAGTGATAGGTCTGGTCTTGTTTCTCGGCCCGGGTAACGTATTTGTCGATATTTCAGTATTTTTCTCGAAAATGGCAGTCGTAACGTTTGGTGGTGCCTATGCCGTATTGGCCTATGTAGCGCAGGCGGCTGTGGAAACGTACGGCTGGCTTGAGCCAGGAGAGATGCTGGACGGGCTTGGCCTCGCTGAGACCACTCCGGGCCCGTTAATTATGGTAACTCAGTTTGTAGGATTCTTAGGCGCATTCCGCGATGCGGGCGGTATGACACCATTGGTAGCCGGCGTCCTAGGCGGTTTGTTGACAACCTGGGTGACTTTTGTGCCTTGCTTCTTATGGATTTTTATGGGCGCACCTTATGTAGAACAGCTTCGACAAAGCCAGGTGCTGTCGGCAGCGTTCGTTGCCATCACCGCCGCTGTTGTTGGAGTTATTCTTAACCTGGCGGTATGGTTTGCGCTGCACGTGATGTTCAAAGATGTGGGAACATTTGAAGCCTTTGGGTTACGCGTAGCAGTTCCAGATCCCATGACTCTTGATCCGATAGCGGTAGCACTCGTCGTTGCGGCATTAGTAGCCGTGTTTATCTTTCGCACTGGCATGATAGCCCTGCTAGGAGCAGCTGCAGTAGTGGGTTTAGGCCTCCTTGGGGTTGGGTTAATCATCGTCTGAGTATTTCAATTTCGGTTAATCAAAGTGATAGCCGCGCGTCAATAGCGATCACTAAGAGATGCTGCGCAGTAACGTAACGACGGTGACACTCCTTATCCCAAAATGGGTTGGATAAAACATCTTTCATGGACTACTTAATTTCTAACATGACCTCTTTTGACAGAGGTCGGTGCGCGAGTTCTTACTTGTCAAGCCCCGGAGACGCTGACTATTAAATGAGTTGATTGCCACTTGTGAGTGTTGATTGCGTCAGTCAAACAACTTTTTCACGCTCGATCGTGGTGCTTTCCCGATCAGATAATTGCCAAACGCCACTCGCCTTATAATGGCGAATGAAAAAACGCCATTAGGAGAAGCGCAAAAATGAAGATAGCCGGGGGATGTTACTGTGGTGCAGTTCGTTATGAAATTACCAGTGAGGCACAAGCATCACTTCAGTGCCATTGCCGGGAGTGTCAGTACATTAGTGGAGGAAATCCAGCGGCGCTGATGATTTTTCCTCTTGAGGGCTTTCAGTTGACATCTGGTGAAATGAAGCAATTCCGTCGCTCTGATCTTGAACGACCGGTGACCCGACATTTTTGTGAGAACTGTGGAACTGGAGTCGCATCAGAAACCCCAAGCAGGCCAGGTTCGATTGTGATCAAGGTGGGAACCCTCGATGACCCTTCAATTTTCGCTCCGGCTGTAGCGATCTTTACCTGCGATAAGCAGGATTTCCACCATATTCCTGAAGACATTACAGCGTTCGATAAGCGCCCGGGATAAATCGTCGCCTTTAATGGCGGTAGACAAAAACGGTAGCACGCACCGCGCAATGACCTCAACTTGACTTTCAGAACGACAAAGTCACTTACATGAATAAATGAGGGATTTTTCTGTGAATATGCCCGAGCAAAAAAAGATGCATCGATGTCTGTTTAAGATCGGACCAATTAGGGCGGTATGGCCAAACGAAGATAATTCGCCTATCAACGTTTTGTCGATCTATTTTTTTAATTTTACTATTGTCACAAACCCCAGTTAACTGGTTATTGCTGGTCGAAAGGGCGAAACCTACTGAGTACTTGCTATG
>JAPKAJ010000326.1 GCA_028825345.1 Arenicellales bacterium
CGATTTACCAAAACCGCAGGCGGCAAGTTCAAGCGCTCACAGGCCTTTCGAAACCATATCCTGACCAAGAAATCGACCAAACGTAAACGCCAGTTGCGGGAAAGCCTGATGGTCCATTCGGCTGACCAGGCCGCAGTCCGCCGTTTATTGCCCTACAGTTAAAGATTCAAGCCAAAATTACCTAGAGAAAGCATCATGCCCAGAGTCAAAAGAGGTGTTACGGCCCGCGCCCGACACTCCAAGGTTATCTCCCGAGCGAAAGGATACCGTGGCGCCCGAAAGAACGTATTTCGGGTAGCTAACCAGGCAGTAATGAAGGCCGATCAGTACGCCTACCGAGATCGACGTCAACGTAAAAGACAGTTCCGGATGCTGTGGATCGTTCGGATCAACGCAGCAGCCAGGACTCACGACCTCAGCTACAGTCGCCTTATTGATGGCTTAGGAAGGGCCAGCGTCCTCATTGATCGTAAAATACTTGCCGACATGGCCGTGAACGACCATGACGCATTTGCAGCGCTTGCCGAAAAGGCAAAATCCGCGCTGGCAGCCTGACACCCGTAACAACAGCGGCCCTGTGTTCAGGGGTCGTACCCCGGGGAAAGGTTGTCAGAACCTTTCCCCTTTTCGTTTGGAGGCGTTGAAACCGCGATGACCGGGAAAGTGCACGCAACGCTGGATTCGATATTGGGCCAGGCGTTGTCAGCCATTGACCAGACTGCGGATTCGCGCCAACTCGAAAAAACACGGGTTGAATTCCTAGGCCGTCACGGTTCGGTCACCGCCCAACTAAAATCAATAGGCAGCTTGCCGCTGGGCGACCGAAAGGCGTTCGGTCAAGCGGTAAATCGCGCTCGGGACCAAATTAGTGGCGCCCTGGTCAAAAAAGGGGAAGCCCTGGCGGCACGCAAACAACTTTCGGACGCCCAGAAAGATCGCATTGATGTGACGTTGCCGGGCAGGCGCGGCTTTTTAGGAGGGGTCCACCCAATTACCCGAACCGTGAGACGAATAGAACGGATCTTCCAGCGCGCAGGCTTTGATGTAACTCATGGTCCGGAGATCGAGGATGATTTCCACAACTTTGAGGCATTAAACATTCCCAAGGATCATCCCGCCCGGGCGATGCATGACACTTTTTATATATCACCTGGCGTGGTGCTTCGAACTCATACCTCGCCAGTGCAGATACGCTATCTTGAGTGTCATCAGCCGCCACTTCAGATCATAGCGCCGGGCAGGGTATATCGGTGCGACTCCGATGTAACTCACACACCGATGTTTCATCAGGTCGAGGGACTAGCGGTTGACACCGATATTTCTTTCGCCGACCTTAAGGGCACGCTCACCTTCTTTCTTCAAGAGTTCTTTGAGCAGCAACTCCCGGTTCGATTCAGGCCATCGTTTTTTCCGTTTACCGAACCATCAGCCGAGGTCGATATGGGTTGTGTATTCTGTGACGGGCGCGGCTGCCGGATTTGTCAGCAAACTGGATGGCTCGAGGTTTTGGGTTGCGGGATGGTGCACCCGCAGGTGTTCCACCAGGTTGGAATAGATAATGAGCAGTTCACGGGTTATGCCTTTGGGCTAGGAATCGAGCGCCTAGCGATGCTGCGTTACGGTGTAGATGATCTGCGCCTATTTTTCGAAAATGAAGTGGCGTTTTTGAGCCAATTTTCCTGAATGAGGACCGGGAATTGATCATTAGTGAGAACTGGCTGCGTGAGTGGGTCGATTTCGACCTGGATTTTGCGACTCTGGCAGAACGACTGACAGCGGTAGGATTAGAAGCCGGCGCGTTGGCTTTGGTACCGCGAGTGTCAGAGGAGGTGATTGCTGCGCGGATCACTCATTTGAGACCGCATCCTGATGCTGCCAATTTATCGCTGTGCGAGGTCGACAGCGGTTCCGGGTCAGTGATCCAGGTGGTCTGCGGGGCTGCCAATGCCCGTGCTGGGATGGTCGCTCCTCTAGCTATGCCCGGCGCCATCCTGCCAGACGGCTCGGTTGTCCGACCAACTACCATTCGCAACAAAGTCTCTACAGGCATGCTTTGTTCGGGCTCTGAGTTGGGCATTGACGATTCGGTGTCCGGATTGCTCGACCTCGACCCCTCGCTGGTACCCGGTACAAGCTTGAACGTTCATCTCGACCTGGGTGATCAATTGCTTGAAGTCGACCTAACCCCTAATCGGGGCGATTGCCTCAGTTTGTTTGGGATCGCCCGCGAAACAGCCGTGGTTGCAAACGGGCGTCTAAAGATCCCGTCGCGTCCACGGGTTCGGGCGCGCAGCAAACTTAGGCGCGAAGTTGAGTTAGCTTGTCCGGCTGAGTGCCCCCGCTACCTGGGTCGTATCATTGAAGGGCTAGATACTACCTCGCGTTCGCCGGATTGGATCCGGGAGCGGCTTCGACGGTGCGGAATCCGCAGCATCGATGTACTAGTGGATATCAGCAACTACGTCATGCTTGAACTCGGTCAGCCAATGCACGCATTCGATGCCGAGCGCCTTCAGGGCCGAATTACCGTACGTGCACCGATCAAGGGCGAGAGGCTCAAACTTCTCGATGGTGTGACTATTCGCCTGAAACCAGAAGACCTGATTATCGCGGACGATGGTGGACCGATCGCACTTGCCGGCGTGAAAGGTGGTCTGGCCACGATGATTACGCACACGACCCGATCGGTAATGCTTGAGGCCGCGTTTTTCGCACCGGCTGCGATTGCCCGAACCGTCAGACGCTACAACATGCCAACGGACGCCTCACACCGGTTTGAACGAGGTGTGGACTTCGAATTACCCGCAGTGGCAATTCAGCGAGCAAGCGAGCTGATAGTGGACGCCTGTGGTGGAGCCTGCGGGCCGATCTTTGGCCGCACTATCAAGCGCCAACTCCCGCCTCGCAGGCCCTTAACCTTGCGCAAATCCCGACTTGAG
>JAPKAJ010000055.1 GCA_028825345.1 Arenicellales bacterium
GTAGCTCTTAGCTAGCCTTGGCCCCGGCCTCAAGGACAAACTTGCGAAAAGCCTCAGCTGTCGGTGACAAGCGCTTGCCGCGTCGGTGCGCCACATACCAGCGGCGCATGATCGGAAACCCCTGCACATTCAACTGAATGAGACGCTTGAGGGTAAGTTCTAACTCAACCGTATGGGCCGAAACAACTGCCAGACCCAAACCTGCCTCGACGCTCTGCTTAATCGCCTCGTTACCGGTCAGTTCTATCCCTTTTTGGTAATCAAAATCGTTTTCAGTAAAACATCGCTCCATGGCAATCCGCGTCCCTGATCCTGGCTCACGAACCAGGAATTTCTCCTGGGCCAGATCGCTCAAAAGAATGTTGCGACGCCCAGCCAGCGGGTGATTCAGGGCACTGATCACAATCAGCGGATTATCCATGAACGACTCAGATACCAGATCCATGTCCTTTGGGGGCTGGCCCATCAGCACAAGGTCAGGTACGTTTTCGTCAAGGCGGGCCAGAAGCAATTCGCGGTTGGCCACATCCAAAGAGATTTCCACCGCAGGGTGTTCACGAGTGAAAGTCGCGAGCAGTCGGGTAGCAAAATAATTCACGGTAGAGGCAATAGCGATCCGCAGACGCCCCGAGTCCACACCAAGAAGTTCGTTCATTTCCTCGCTGGCTACGGCCAGGTGCTGCATAATGGTTCGAGCATGCACCAACATGGTTTCACCTGCCTGAGTCAGGTAAATCTTCTTTCCGATCTGCTCGAACAGCGGTAACCCAGCCGAGCCTTCCAGTTGCTTAACCTGCATAGAGACTGCGGGCTGCGTCAAATACAGTTCCTCTGCAGCGCGGGTATAACTTAGA
Organism: Arenicellales bacterium; assembly: GCA_028825345.1. GTDB lineage: Bacteria > Pseudomonadota > Gammaproteobacteria > Arenicellales > UBA868 > UBA868. The sequence goes on from JAPKAJ010000055.1 coordinate 855, forward strand.
TGCCGGGCAACCGCCTCAAATACCTGTAATTGCCGAATCGTAATATGCATAGACTCTCCCTGGCCTGCGGCTGTACCTAGGAAATAGCAAGCCAGTCTAAGGAATAAGTATAAGTATAAACTTATTTATGGAATAAAATAAATTTGCTTATTCTGATGATACCTATCCCTTATAGTCGCAGTTATTAAATCAGTTGCACCTGTTGCCTGGCAGTTTTCTACCCGGCTTAGGGGAGTAAAACTTATGTCCACGAGAAACCCCGTCATTGCCGTGACCGGCTCATCAGGTGCCGGTACCAGTACCGTTAAAACTGCGCTGGAACATATTTTTCTACGTGAAAACCTTAAGGTATGCGTAGTCGAGGGTGACAGTTTTCACAAGTTCGATCGTTACCAGATGCGTGACGAGGTTGCCAAAGCACAAGCCTGCGGCGAGAACCTGAGTCACTTCGGTCCAGACGGAAATCACTTTGAGAAACTGGAGAGCCTTTTCCGGGATTATGGTGAGACCGGCACCGGAAAAATACGCTATTACCTGCATAACGATGAAGAGTCGGCGCCTTATAAACAAAAGCCGGGGACCTTTACACCTTGGGAAGATATCGGTGATGACACCGACATGCTTTTCTATGAAGGCCTGCACGGTGGCGTAGTGAACGACAAGGCCAATATCGCCCAGCACGTCGACCTACTGGTGGGAGTAGTCCCTATTGTGAATCTTGAGTGGATTCAAAAAATTCACCGAGACACAGCGAGCCGTGGCTATGAACCAGAAGCCGTGACTGAAACCATTCTGCGGCGGATGCATGACTATGTGCACTACATCGCACCCCAGTTTTCTCGCACTGACATCAACTTCCAGCGCGTACCAACGGTTGACACATCAAACCCCTTTGTCGCCCGAGACATTCCAACGCCTGATGAAAGCTTCGTCGTGATCCGTTTTCGTGATCCGAACAAGTTCGGTGTGGATTTTACCTATCTGCTGTCCATGCTTCATGACTCTTTTATCTCACGGCGAAATACCATTGTGGTGCCCGGCGGCAAGATGGGCCTGGCAATGGAAATCATCCTGTCGCCGATCATTGACACCATAATTGAGAACAAAAGAGGATTGGAGCGCAGCGCGCGACGCACGGATTACTGAATCACCGCCTCGAATCGCCGCATGGCCTCACCGCTATCCAGCACTGAGCGGACTTTCTCTGATGCACTGGCCGCATTTGCCTCCAGGCCAAGCTGGCATAGGCACAGCGCGGCACCATAGACCAGGCTATCCCTGACCGGCCCATCGACCCCCGCTAACCCCTGCAACCCGGCCTCCGCTGAAGAGGCTGCCAAGGCATCCGGATCCAGCGCTGTCATGATTTCGTCACCAGCGTCACCGGCCGGGGTTATCTTTGGCAGAGGCACGCTGCGCACCGTCGCGTTTATTCCGTAATCTGACGGGTCTAGTCGCACTTCTTTGTCTAATTCATCCCCCTGGTAAACAAAAAGTTTCGACGGCTGATTAAGCGATGGAATCACTCCACCTTCGACCCCGCGCACAATCATCGCCGAGGCATAACCTGATTCACGAGCAAGAGCCGTGTAAACGGGTGGATAGGGTTTGTGCACATAACCGGTCAACAAATGGGTCCGGCTGCGACCACGCACCGGACCCAACAACACTTCCAAGGTGGTAAGACACGGTCGTTTGACAATACGGGTACGCAGTTCGGCAAGTTCATGTAATGATGGACAAGAAAACCTCTGGTCGACGTAGGCCCAACCGACAGTCGGATCTGCGATTTGTTCAGCTGCCTGATCCGGGCTCAGATCGACGTCGATACCCGCGCTGCGCAAGACTTTGCGATGGGTGGCACCAAATTTCGGACCAATCGATTCAGCACCATTGCTGACCGTCGCAATGCCGCAAGCCGCAAGCACTGCGGGCAGGAAAGGTGCCACCGGCATGCCCCGGGTAAATCCATCAAAAGGATCTGACAGGTCAAGCACGTCATCCACTTTAGCGCTCACCTGATTGGCATGGGCCAACAAGGCATCGAGCACTCCCTGGTTTTCAGCCATGGTTTCGCGCTTCATACGCAGTGCAATCAGAAAAATAGCCGCCTGGACCGGATCGGCCCCACCGGACAGAATCTCGGTCATTGCTGCACAAGCCTCATCGCGGGACAAATCCTTACTGAGTTCTGGCCCGGTGGCAATTTTCTGAAGGTATTGGCGCATCTTGCAGGCTGTTGCGTTATCTGGGTGGGAGTAATCCCACACCACTTAGTCACTTAGAAGCCGATAGTCTAGGTCGTGAGCTGGGCAGGCTTCCATATCCAATTGGATAGTGTCCTTTGCCAAGTGTACTGCTACGCTTCGCTGACTAGGTCTTCCTATTTGAGCCAAACAACAGACTTGCAACAGAAAAACCATACACCAGACCATGAATACACCTGAAGATACCGCACTGCAACTCACCAGCGGCATTGCCGCCTTTGAAGCCAAGCATTTTTCCCGGGCAATGCAGCTGCTGTCGGGGCTCGCTGAAAATGACAGCGCCGAGGCCCAATACCGTCTGGCCATTATGTACCAGAATGGTCTTGGCCTTGTCCGTAACGAACAGCTTGCCTACAAATGGATGAAGCGCGCGGCTGCCCAGGAGTATGGCCTTGCCCTGCATGGCCTTGGCTTTATGTATATGGATGGCGACTGCATTGAGCAAGATGACGCCCGGGCAGTGCACTGGTTTGAGGCTGGCGTAACTCAAGGTCTCGAAGGGGCGATGGTGGCGCTGGCACAGATGCTTGAGCAGGGTCGTGGAATCGAACGCGACCCAGTGCGAGCGCAGGCGCTTTACGCCAAGGCCGGATTCTAGCTGCTGTCAATTTAGCGGGATGCGCTCTCCCCATGGGCCTGACCCGCACCCTTAACCAGCCAGAGCGCTGGATCCATTACACCAAACCTTATTTTTGCTGCTGCCTGCGGTGAATGTCTATATCAGCTAGAAGGGGCAACAATGCCTAAGCAAATGCCGGCGCTGATGCGGAATTTTCTTGTATTGCCATCTGGATATAGCACCCAGCCAGTGCGGCACGCACAATGACCACTGCCCCGTAATAAACTCTGATTCATGGACGCCCTTCCAGTCTTTCTCAAACTGCGCGACATACCCTGCCTGGTTGTGGGTGGGGGAAGGGTCGCCGAGCGCAAGATAGACCTGCTGCTGCGCGCAGGAGCCCGGGTAACCGTTGTGGCTCCACAACTGGAAACCACGCTACAAGCATACTTCGCAGCCGGCACACTGACATGGATTCCGACACGCTTTGATCCGGCACAACTTGAAAATACCCGGATTGTCATTGCCGCCACGGACGATCGAACTGTTAACCAAGCGGTGTCGCAGGCTGCGCAGGCAAAACAAATCCCGGTCAATGTGGTGGATCAGCCGGACCTTTGCACATTTACCGTGCCATCAATCGTCGATCGCTCACCGGTCATTATCGCAATTGGCACCAGCGGTGCCTCACCGGTTCTTGCCCGACTACTCAAGGCACGCCTGGAAACCCTGATCCCCGCCGCTTATGGGCGCCTGGCAGGCCTCGCTGGACAGTTTCGCGATAGCGTCAAAACGGCACTAGCCAAAACCGACGCTCGGCGCGCCTTCTGGGAGGAGGTCTTCCAGGGTCGTGTGGCCGAACTGGTGTTTGCAGGCAAAGACCGCCAAGCAAAAAAAGAGTTAGCGCGCATGATCAGCGTCACGTCGGACAATGACTACAGCCGCGGCGAGGTCTACCTCGTTGGCGCCGGCCCGGGAGACCCAGACCTGCTGACATTCAGAGCCTTACGGCTAATGCAGCGTGCCGACGTGGTGCTGTATGACCGACTGGTGGCCCCGGCTATTGTCGACCTGGTGCGCCGTGATGCCGAGCGGATCTACGTGGGCAAGGAAAAATCCAATCACGCAGTGGCACAACCGGATATCAATCAGCTGCTGCTGACGCTGGCCCAACAGGGCAAACGCGTGCTGCGCCTCAAAGGTGGCGACCCATTTATCTTCGGGCGTGGCGGTGAGGAAATCGAAGATCTGGTGACACATGACATTCCTTTCCAGGTCATTCCAGGCATTACCGCTGCAGCAGGCTGTGCTTCTTATGCCGGGATTCCACTGACCCATCGAGATCACGCGCAATCCTGTCTTTTCGTGACGGGACACCTTAAAGATGGCAGCGTTGATCTTAATTGGGATGCGCTGTGCCAACCCGCACAAACGGTCGTCGTCTATATGGGGCTGACTGGCCTGGATACCATCTGTCGGGAGATGGTCAATCATGGACTTGCACCAACTACCCCCGCAGCGCTGATTCAGCAAGGAACCACGGTGAACCAGAAAGTGATCAGCGGCACCCTGGATACACTGGCCGAGGCTGTCTTTGCTGCTAAAGTTAAGGCGCCAACGCTCCTGATTATCGGCAGCGTTGTACGCCTGCATGACCAGCTTGCCTGGTTCTCACCTGAAACGGCTACACATGAAGGATCCATCATTGATACCCCAACCCGCGAACCAAGTGATGGACTCTGACGAACTGAAGCGGGAAGCCGCTTCATGGATTGATGCCGGACGACTGGACGACCTGCCACCGGGGAGCATGCGGCGTATCGATGGCGCCAGCCAGAGAGTTCTGATCGCCAACGTCGCCGGTACGCCATTGGCGGTTTCTGATACCTGCACTCACGAGGATGCTTCACTATCGATGGGTGCGCTGCATGGAGAAACCGTACGCTGCCCGTTGCACGGCAGTCGGTTCTGCCTGCGCGATGGGCGCGCGATGGATGAGCCTGCTGAAGTCGACCTTGCCTGCTTTGCCGTTCGCGTAGCCCTAGGGCGGTTGCAGGTGCGTGTACCAGACTCAAAGGTCTCTTTGGTCACTCCAATTTAGCAGTATTTGCAAAAGTGCCAGCCCACATCACGGACATATCCGCTCTAACCTTCGGACCCAGTTAGAACACTATATCCGTCAAGTACGTCGAGTCGATTCCAATTCTGGATAACGAGCCATCAGAAAATAATACTGGCCGAGAGCCTGAAATCGCTGATCCTGAACTAATGGGCCAGAGTTGATTCTTCGGCCCCATCGATAGCGCCGAACTCGCACAGCGCGGTCAGAAGTTCCAAACGGTCCCCGATAACGACTTTCTCGACCAAGCCCTGCTTTTCTTCTGAGGAGAACGGCAGGCTACTGGCCAGGGTGTCGACCAATTCCGGCAAGGCAAGGGTATCCAGCGCACTCCAGTCGACTGAGAGTTTGCGGTACTCCATAAAACGCCGTGCTGAGATTAAAAGCGCAGCGCAATCAATCTCCAGATCTTCCTTGGCCAGATCATTGGCGAAGCGATCCCATGACACCCGGAAACGACGATAACCCTTGACCGGGTCGCATTCTTCCTGAATATCGAAGCGGCACACCCCGGCCAATACGATCAACAGCCGGTTATCCCGGGTCTCACTAAAACTGACAATCCGCCCTGCGCAACCGGTGCTATAGAGTTCCGGAAGATTCACGTTATTGCCCTCCCGAGGCTGCACCATTCCAATCAGTCGAGAGTCAGCCAGTGCGTCAAACACCATATTTAGGTAGCGTTTCTCAAAAATGTTGAGCGGCAGTTGGCCATTGGGCAGAATCACTGCCCCGGGCAATGGAAACACGGGCAACTCATCAGGTAATTCGTTAAAGGTTGGAGTGAAACTGTTGCGCATGTCTAAAAAGTAAGAAGCCGTGGCGGGAAACCAAATTTGGATCTAAACCATACTCTGAAACCCATTGAACAGATAAGATAACACGAGTGTCCGTATACAAACGTCAATACCGCATCAAAGTCGGGGGGTCAATCTGCTTTGATCCTGCTAACTTATGACTCGACTGGCTGTCATAGGTTTTGGCTCTTTGATCTGGGATCTCGATGATCTTGCACCACATGTGACAGGTGACTGGCAAATGTACTACGGCCCTATCCTGCCGCTGGAATTCTCCCTGGTATCCCGCAAACGCCAACACGCACTGGCACTGGTAATCGACCATACCGACGGGCTACCCTGCCCGACCTGTGTGATCGACAGTACCCGCGAATTACTGGAAGAGGCGGTAGTCGACCTGGCCGCCCGCGAACGAACTACCATCGACAATATTGGTTTTGTTGACCCGATTACGGGCGATTCGCATTCGACTCATGAAACCACCCGGGAAACCCTCTGGAACTGGGTACAGAACTCCAACTACGACGGCGCGGTATGGACCGACGGCACACGCAACTTCGAGGCACTGACTGGCCGTCGGTTCGATCTGCAGGCCGCCATGGACCACCTCTGGGCGCTGAGCGGTGATGGACTTACCGAGGCTCGGCAGTACATTCACAACGCGCCTGCCGAAGTGGATACACCACTGCGCCGGGCTCTGAAGGACTCGTCGTGGTGGAACCATGTGCCCAACGGTTGACCCAGCCATTTATCAACCTGCCTCGCAAAAGGATTCGCGCGCACCATACGTAGGCCGTTTCGCTCCATCACCAACCGGGCAACTGCATTTTGGCTCACTGGTAGCGGCCGTAGCGAGCTTCGCCGATGCCAAGCACCACAATGGCGCATGGCTGTTGCGCATCGATGATGTTGACCAGGGTCGCACAGTCCCTGGGGCAGCCGAAGAGTTCATGGTCACGCTGAAGGCTTTCGGTTTTAACTGGGATGGAACCGTACACTGGCAGTCGCAGCGCGAAGACCGCTACCGGAAAGCCATTAACCAATTGCGCCAGCGCGGCCTGGCATATCCGTGCCGGTGTTCAAGGCGGCAGATCGAAGCTGCTGGTCGGCATGGCAAAGACGGTATCATCTATCCAGGCACCTGCCGCACCTGGGACGGTACCGGATCTGGGCAGGTATCGTTGCGTTTGCGTTTGCGTACTGACGACCGGGAAATTAAGATCCACGACCAGATCTGTAACACCGTTAACCAGAATCTTGAATGCGACAGTGGCGACTTTATTATCCGACGCGCCGACGGCTTTACCGCCTATCAACTCGCGGTGGTTGTCGATGATTTTCTTGACCAGGTAACTCATGTGATACGCGGCGCCGATCTTGCCTTATCAACACCGCGCCAGGTCTACCTACAGCAACTGCTGGACTACCCAACCCCTACCTATGCCCACGTACCCCTGGTACGAGACCGTGACGGTCGCAAGATCAGCAAGCGTGATGACGCCCGTCCAGTACAGTCCACAAGACCATTGCCTGCGCTGCATGCGGCCTGGGCATGGCTGGGTCAACAACCCTTGCATGAGTCTTGCCGTAACGTTGATGAATTCTGGGCAATGGCCATCCCAAGCTGGTCAATGCAGGCACTGAGTAATCTCCATCCCCTACCGATCCAAACCAACCAGGAACCCCGTGACAGGCCCGCTTGAAATACTGAACTTCTGGTTCGCAGATTCTCTGGACTCAGTGGACAAGCTGGCTGGCCGCCAAGCAGTCTGGTTTGTGCCTGATCCCAAGTTCGATAATGAAATTAGAGCCCGGTTTCACCGACTACCGGATCTTGCGATAGGTGGAGACCTGGACCACTGGAGCAACGACGTCAGAAATACGCTGGCACTCATACTGGTCCTGGATCAGTTTCCGCGAAATATGTATCGCAATACAGCGCATGCGTTTGACTATGACAGTGCAGCGCTAGGCCTCGCTCGCAAGGTTGTAGATCAGGATGCTCATCTGGACCTGCATCCGATCGAGCAGGTTTTTCTGTTTTTACCCTTTGAGCACTCCGAAGCAATGGATGACCAGATTCGCGCAGTAGAGCTCTATCAAATCCTAGCTGGGCGGTGCCTTGAGCCCTACCAACAAGCTGCACAGACCGCGCTGGATTACGCCAACAGGCATTACGACATTATTGAGCGCTTTGGCCGGTTTCCCCACCGCAATGCCATTCTTGGCAGAGTCTCTACGCCCGAAGAAAGAGGTTTTCTGGAATCCGGGGGTGACACCTTCGGCGTCGTGTTGCCGGTAGACTCCTGATGCCAAAGAAAGTTCTGGAATCATGCTGGATTTTCCGATCTGCCCGGATTCTTGAGGTGTCGCCCATGCATCAGCGCTATCTCAAAGCTTAAGAAGAAAATCCGAACCTTGCCCCAGAACCCACTTACCCAATGGTCAAACAGGCTGTTGAATCTTATGAAACTAACGCCATGACAGAGCAATCGTCAGATCAATCGCCAAGCCAATTGCGCACGGTTCTTAAGATCATCCCAGGCATGGCCACGTCCGATGGTGCCGGAGTCAGCCTGACCCGGTATATCGGCTCAGCGCAACTAGATCACCTGGATCCGTTTTTGATGCTGGATTTTTTCGAATCAGATAATCCGGATGACTATATTGCCGGCTTTCCTGCTCACCCCCATCGCGGGTTCGAGACCGTGACTTATCTGCTCGCCGGTAGAATGCGCCATGAAGACAGTACCGGGCACGGCGGCGTTATTGAGGCCGGCGGTATACAGTGGATGAGCGCCGGACGCGGCATCATCCACTCGGAGATGCCCGAACAGGAACATGGTCGCCTGGCCGGCTTTCAGTTGTGGGTCAACCTGCCGGGCCGTTTGAAGATGAGCTCTCCCGATTACCGAGAATTTCCCGCCGACGATATCCCTGAAGAAGTTCGCGATAACGGAGTCACGATACGTGTCATCACAGGAACGACCTCGGGCGGTACCCAGGGCCCAGTCGCCAACGTGGTAACCCGACCACTGTATTTGGATGTCAGTATGCCCCCGGGCAGTGAATTTATTGAGTCACTGCTACCAGATCAATCGGCTTTCGTGTTTGTTATTGACGGCGCCATAACTATTGGCGGGCGCACAACGCAAAATAGCCGTACGGTATCAAGTCGTCAACTTGCGGTGCTCGCACCCGGAAAACAAGTGAATATAGTCGCAGATGATGACGCTTGTCGTTTTCTGTTGGTCGCAGCCGACCCGATTGGTGAGCCAGTCTCACGCCATGGACCCTTCGTCATGAACACTCACGAGGAGATCATCCAGGCTGTGCACGATTTCAACGCCGGAAATTTTTAAAGAAACCCTAAATACACACCAGCGTATTGAGTGGCCTTGCTCGCCCGCAGCATCATCTGCGCCACGATGCGTTTTCACTTGCGAGCCGATCAGAAAAGTTTTCCCGGGCGAGCAAGCGCATTCTATAGAATGCGCGGCCATGAGCAACAAAACGGATCAATTCAAGGGCGTCGCACTATGCCTTAGCGGCATTATCCTGATCAGTCCCGACAGCCTGTTGCTGCGGTTAATTAATGCCGACGTATGGACGCTGGTTTTCTACCGTGGAGGCCTTTCCGCACTTGGGCTGATCCTCATTACATCGGTGCTGGATCGCCCTCAGGGTTGGAGGCGGCTTTTCAGTATCGGCCGACACGGCATAACAGTTGCTGTTATTTTTGCAGTCGGCTCTTTATGTTTCGTTTTCGCGATCATGAATACGGCTGTGGCCAATGCACTGGTGATCATGAGTGTTTCGCCCCTCATAGCGGCTCTGCTGAGTCACTTTATTTTTCATGAACCCATTACGCTTCGCACCTGGCTGGCGGCCGTGATTATCGTCATTGGCCTGGCCCTGGTTTTCTCGGGCAGCATGGAAGGTGGCGGTACCGCCGGTGATCTCGCTGCGTTAGCTGTCAGCTTTTCGCTGGCATTCAACTTCGTCATGATTCGCAAACACCGTGCCATAAGCATGATTCCGGCAATGGCCTGGAGCGGCACGCTCGTCTGCCTGGTGGCTTGGCCTTTTGCCACTCCGACAAGTGTCCACGGGCAAGCGTTGACCTTTATGTTGCTGCTGGGACTGGTGATCGTGCCAGTCAGTATTGCGCTAATCACTTTGAGTCCAAGGTATATCTCTGCGCCAGAGGCAAGTCTCATCATGCGCCTGGAAGCGTTGCTTGCGCCACTTTGGGTCTGGCTGGTACTGGGAGAGATACCGAGCCAGCAGACATTGATTGGCGGGAGCCTCATCATTGCGACTCTGGTGGGGTTGTCCATAGCCACACTCTATTCCGGACCCGCACGCACGCCGTGACCGCCTACGCGACAATCCCAGCGCGCACGTTCTCCGAGCGTTTCGCAGTGCCGCTGATTGCCTGCAGCAGCCTACTGATCTCCGTCAACGGCTTCATGCTGCGCAGTATTGAAACCGCAAACGAGTGGCAGGTTATTTTCGGACGCCAGGCGTTCTTTACGTTCGCGGTGCTGGCTATGCTGATCTTGCGTTACCGCTGGCGGTTGCCGCGAATGTTTTTGGACTGCGGTTGGTTTGGCCTCGGCGCCGGCGTTTGCCTGGGCCTGGCTAATCCTACGGTGATCTTGGCAATGACCCACACGACAATCGCCAATGCCCTGTTTACACTGAGCGCCTGTCCACTCATCACGGCGGTGCTTGCTTGGCTCATACTGCGCGAGAAACTGTCCCGCTCAACGCTCATTGCCATCGCGGTAGCTATGATCGGTATCGGTATCATGGTTGTCGATGGGCTGGGCGGGGGTTCAGTGCTGGGTAATGCCCTGGCGCTTTTGTGTGCGGTGTTTTTTTCGATGTTCGTGATATTCCTGCGCCTGGGGAAGGACCGGAATATGCTGCCTGTCAGCTTCATGGGTGGAGTCATTAGCATGTGTATCGGGCTCACGGGTGCCGGCTTTGATTATCACCTGACGGTGCACGACAGTCTGATCTGCCTGCTCTGGGGCGGCATTATCGTGACGGTGGTTCATTTTCTGTTCATCCAGAGTTCACGCTACGTGGCGAGCGCCGAGATCATGCTCATCGTCCTCATTGAGTTCGCTCTGGGACCGATATGGGTCTGGCTGGGCTTTGGTGAACATCCAAGCGCTACTGCCCTTGCCGGGGGCTCGCTGGTACTCGTAGCTGTCGCTGGTCGTGCGCTGCTGATGTTGCGGCAATAAAGTGTGGCTGAAAACTGCAACTTGTGAAATAGTTTATAAACTCTGAAATATATGAGCGCCTACAGCTGGTACCCTGCCC
>JAPKAJ010000327.1 GCA_028825345.1 Arenicellales bacterium
ATAAACTCAGATCACCCGATCAGAACGCAACTGCTGGATTTGCTCTTGGGAGTAGTCGAGAAGTTGGGAGAGCACCTCATCGGTGTGCTCACCGAGCAAAGGGGGGGCGCGGCTCACCTGTGGTGGCGTACCTCTTAGTTTCATCGGACTGCTGAGCAATTCGATTTCGCCCAACGACGTGTGCTGTGCGCTGACCCGCATTTGCCGGTGGGCAACCTGGGGATCGTTTAAGGCCTCATCTATCCGGTTAATTCGTCCACACGGTATTCCTTCAGGTTCAAGTTTTTCGAGCCATTGCGCTGTACTTTGCCCAGCCATAATCTGAGTCAGTTTTGCGACCAACTCGACTCGGTTGCGAACCCGATCCTGGTTGCGCGCAAACCGTGCATCGTCCGCGAGCTCTGCGCAATTCGCTAGAGCGCAAAACCGCGCGAACTGGATATCATTGCCAACCGCAAGAATAACCTGACTATCGCGTGTCGCAAAAACCTGGTACGGCACGATATTGGGATGCGCATTCCCCATTCGACTGGGTACATCGTTGCCCACAAGATAAGCCATCGCCTGATTGGCGAGTACCGCCACCTGGCAGTCGAATAACGCCATATCGATGTACTGTCCTTCGCCGGTGCGTTCGCGCCCAATCAGTGCCGCCTGAATTGCAGAGGCGGCATACAGACCGGTCACCATATCCGCCATCGCCACCCCTACTTTTTGCGGGCCGGCACCGGGAGTATCCTCTGCCTCTCCGGTAATACTCATCAATCCTCCCAATCCCTGGATCATGAAGTCGTATCCGGCCTTGTGGGCATAAGGACCATCCTGGCCGAACCCGGTGATTGAGCAGTACACCAATCGAGAGTTCAAAGGCCTGAGCGATTCGTAATCCAGGCCATACCGGGCTAGTGCACCTACCTTAAAGTTCTCGATCAGCACGTCACAACCCGATACCAGCTCCCGAATAATTTGCTGACCTTGAGTATCGGCAATATTCAGGGTTACCGAACGCTTGCCCCGATTGGCGCCTAGGAAATATGTCGATTCCCCTTGATCTTCGCCAGAGGTACCACTGATAAATGGCGGCCCCCAGAGACGAGTGTCATCGCCTTGTTCCGGGCGCTCGATCTTGATGACATCGGCGCCAAGATCCGCCAGCATCTGAGTGCACCACGGGCCCGCCAGGACCCGGCTGAGATCAAGCACCCTGATATGGGACAGAACGCCCACGTTTCAGCCGGTGAAAGCCTGGATCCCGGTCTGGGCGCGGCCCAGGATCAGCGCATGAACGTCATGTGTGCCCTCATAGGTATTCACCGCCTCGAGGTTCATCATGTGGCGGATAACATGATATTCGTCGGCAACTCCGTTGCCTCCGTGCATATCCCTTGCCGTTCGGGCAATCTCCAGCGCCTTGCCGCAGTTATTACGCTTCAACAGCGATATCGCCTCGGGTGCAGCACGCCCTTCATCGAAAAGACGCCCTAGCCGCAAGCAGGCATGTGTACCCAGGGTGATCTCGGTCTGCATGTCGGCGAGTTTTTTCTGCACCAACTGGTTGGCGGCCAACGGTCGGCCGAACTGTTCTCGCTCAAGGGTGTAATTGCGCGCAGCATGCCAGCAAAACTCCGCGGCACCCATGGACCCCCAGGCAATACCATAACGGGCCCGGTTGAGGCACCCGAAAGGCCCTGCAAGTCCGCTGACCCCATCGAGCACATTCTCGGCCGGAACAAATATATCCTCCATAACGACCTCCCCGGTCACCGAGGTACGAAGTGAGAATTTACCCTCGATCTTGGGTGTGCTGAGCCCAGCCATATCACGTTCGAGCACAAAGCCTCGGATAATTCCGCCATCATCCTTTGCCCAGATAACGAAAACATCCGCGATTGGCGAATTGGTAATCCACATCTTGGCCCCGTTAAGGCGAAAACCCCCGTCGACCGTTCGCGCCCGGGTCTTCATACCTCCCGGATCAGAGCCATGGTCAGGCTCTGTAAGCCCAAAGCAGCCCACCCATTCCCCTGAGGCCAGTTTTGGCAAGTATTTTTCACGCTGCGCCTGTGAACCGTAGGCATAAATTGGATGCATGACCAGGCTGGATTGCACACTCATCATGGAGCGGTATCCGGAATCAACGCGCTCGACTTCACGGGCGGCTAGCCCATAGCAAACGTAACTCAGACCAGCGCAGCCGTAACCGTCGATGGTTGATCCCAAAAGACCCAATTCACCCATACGCGGAAAAATATCCCGATCAACCCGTTCCTCACGATGCGCCAGGAGAACCCGGGGTTGCAGTTCGTCCTGACAGAACCGTCGAATGGAATCTCGTACCAGACGTTCTTCGTCGCTAAGCGCATCTTCCAGGGCTAACGGATCAGTCCAGTCGAAATTTGCAGTCTGAGATTTTATCATTGCTACTTTGCTATTTCCTTTTTCTGATGGTTAATCCGTGTCGGTCGGCCCATAGATCATTCTGTAACTACCCGGACAAACGTATAATAGCTCTATCCCATCCCAGCGCATAAACAGATGTGCTTTTTTTAACCAACACCTTTTAGATCGTATGACAGTAGAGCAGTTGTGGCCATTGTTACAGGTTATCCTGGTTGACTTAGTCCTGGCCGGTGACAATGCAATTGTTGTCGGCCTGGTCGCAGCCACCGTTCCAGCGCCACTGCGGCCTCGGGTAATCCTGATCGGCATCGCAGCGGCAGCCATCTTCAGAATCGGCTTCGCTCTGGTTACCGTACAACTGTTGCAAATTATTGGTTTGGTGCTGGCAGGCGGCCTGTTACTGCTGTGGGTTTGCTGGAAACTATGGCGAGAACTCCAGATCGTTCAACAATCCGAATCCGGCACGGGGTCAGCCGCCAGGCCGGCTCCAAGATCAATGAAACATGCCGTTTTCCAGATCATCCTGGCA
>JAPKAJ010000328.1 GCA_028825345.1 Arenicellales bacterium
GGATATCGTTCACCGCCTGCGGGTTGGCTTTACCCGAGGTCGCTTTCATTACTTGTCCCACCAGGAAACCGATTACTTTTTCCTGTCCTGCACGGATCTGTTCGGATTGGTCGGGAAAGCGGGCAATGACATCGCTGACGACCTGTTCGATGGCGCTGCTGTCAGTAATTTGGGTGAGGTTCCGACTCGCGATAACATCGTCTGCGTTTCCTTCGCCATTCCACATGGCTTGAAAGACTTCTTTCGCGATCTTGCCCGAGATAGTCTTATCCTGTATGCGTTTCACCAATTGCCCCAGCATCGTTGGGCTAACTGGACTATCGGTGAACACCGTATTACTACGGTTGAGCCAGGACATGAGTTCACCGTTGATCCAGTTGGCAGTCAGGCGTGTTTCGCCATCCGCTTTTGTAACCGCATTTTCATAGTAGTCAGCAATCTCCTTTTGCGAAGTCAATTGCACTGCTTCATCTGCGCCCAGGTCATAGTCGTTAATAAAGCGCGCAAGCCGCGCATCGGGTAATTCCGGCAGTTCGCGGCGCAATTGCTCCAGATCAGCTTCGCTGATCACCAGCGGCGGCAGGTCAGGGTCAGGAAAATAGCGGTAATCGTGAGCCTCTTCCTTGCTGCGCATCGAGCGGGTCTGATCGCGCTCGGGGTCGTACAGACGGGTTTCCTGGATGATATCGCCACCGTCCTCAACGACTGCGATCTGGCGTTCGATTTCGTAGTGCAGGGCGCGCTCAACAAAGCGAAAAGAATTGATATTCTTCAACTCAGTACGTGTACCTAAAGTCTTGTCACCGTGGCGGCGGATTGAGATATTGGCATCGCAGCGAAAAGAGCCTTCTTGCATATTGCCATCGCAAATCTCCAAAGTGCGTACCAGCGAGTGCAGTTTGCGAAGATAAGCCACCGCTTCGGCAGGCGAGCGCATATCTGGTTCAGAGACAATCTCCAGCAGTGGTGTGCCAGCACGATTCAGGTCGATACCGGTCATGCCGGGGAATTGTTCATGCAGTGACTTGCCGGCATCTTCTTCAAGGTGAGCGCGGGTAATCCGGATAGTTTTTTCTCCTTCGGGAGTATGAATCTCCAGGGTTCCTCCACTGACCACGGGAATCTCGAACTGACTGATCTGGTAGCCCTTGGGCAGGTCAGGGTAAAAATAGTTCTTGCGCGCAAAGACTGAAACCCGATTGATCGTAGCGCCAACGGCGAGGCCAAAGCGGGCCGCCATTAGCGCTGCTTCACGGTTCATTACCGGAAGTACGCCGGGCAGGCCGACGTCGACGGCGCAGGCCTGGGTATTGGGTTCGGCACCGTAGGCAGTCGATGCCCCCGAGAAAATTTTGCTATGGGTCATCAACTGGGCATGGACTTCCAGGCCGATAACGATTTCCCAGGTCATATTCAGAACCCTTCGGGCGCGCGCTGATGCCAGTCAGTGACCTGTTGGAAGCGGTGCGCTGCGCCCAGCAGCCGGCCTTCGTCCATAAATTGCCCGATCAGCTGCATCCCCACCGGTAAGCCGCCGTCGTCCAGGCCCGCGGGGATAGAAAGCCCTGGCAGGCCGGCCAGGTTAACGGTGTTGGTAAAGATGTCATTGAGGTACATCGCAACCGGATCCTGGGTTTTTTCGCCCAAGCCAAAGGCGGTGGTTGGCGCGGTTGGCCCAGCAATGATGTCGCATTGTTCGAATGCTTTAGAGAAATCCTGTGCAATTAGCCGTCGAATCCTCTGCGCCTTAAGATAGTAGGCATCATAGTAGCCTGCAGACAGGGCATATGTGCCAATCAGGATTCGTCGCTTGACTTCTTCGCCAAAGCCTTCGGCGCGGGAATATTCGTACAGTTCCTGCAAGTTGGTCGCCTGCTCCGAGCGGTGCCCGAAACGCACCCCGTCGAAGCGGGAAAGGTTGGATGAGGCTTCAGCTGGCGCAATCACGTAGTAGCAGGGGATTCCGGCACGACTGTTGGGTAGTGCGATATCGACCAGGCTTGCACCCAGCTCCTCAAAGACCGCCAGCGCTTCACGCACCCGGAGCAACACACCTGTGTTGACCGAGTCATCAAAAAACTCTGTCGGGAGTCCGATGCGCAGTCCACGAAGATTGATTTCAAGGGCCCCATCAATGTCGGCTGTATCGTGAGCCATTGATGTTGAGTCACGTCGATCAAAACCTGCCATACATTTCAACAGTAGTGCCGCGTCTATGGCTGATCGTGCCAGTGGACCACCCTGATCGAGTGAGGAGGCGAATGCAATCATGCCGTAACGGGATACTCGACCGTAACTTGGTTTGAGCCCGGTTAATCCGCAAAAAGCCGCGGGCTGGCGGATCGAACCTCCCGTGTCAGTTCCGGTTGCCCCAGGTACCAGCCGTGCCGCGACGGCCGCCGCTGAACCTCCAGAACTACCACCAGGAACCCGTTCGCGGTTCCAGGGGTTGCGAACCGGGCCAAAATACGAGGTCTCGTTAGATGATCCCATAGCGAACTCATCCATATTGGTTTTGCCGGTGAGCACGCTTCCAGCATCAGCAAGACGCTCAACAACCGTCGCATCATACGGGGCGATAAAGTTGCGCAGCATTTTTGAGCCACAGGTGGTCAATATGTCGCGGGTACAGAAAATATCCTTGTGTGCAATTGGCACGCCAGTGAGGGGTCCATGCTCTCCGTTAGAGAGGCGCTTGTCTGCCTGGTGTGCGCTGGCCATGGCAGTTTCCTCTTCCACCGTTATGAAGGCATTGAGGTCGTCATAACGGGCGATACGGTCGAGAAAATGTCGCGTCAGCTCGGAGCTGCTTATCTCGCGCTGGCGCAGCATATCGCGCAAGGTGGTCAAACTGTGCCGGTGGGGCATGACGAGAACAGGTTGTTAAACGTTAGAAGGGTTGGCAG
>JAPKAJ010000056.1 GCA_028825345.1 Arenicellales bacterium
TACTAACGTGTCAAGCTGGCCAGTGACTCACAATTTGACTGTCGACATAGGCAGCGGTGTTATTTGCATGAATTTTGGCGGCACAACCGCCTGGCCAAGTGCCCAGATAGACCATACCTCGGGGGCCTACAAGATCAATGTCAACGCAAACCCATGGGTCTTCGTGTTCAAGAATGGCCAATGGTATGGCGGCACCTGGGAGTGGATGACACCCAATGGTAACTGCAAACCCATGGCTTCAGTCGCTGGCGACCATATCAAGCAGCCACCGCTGGCAGATTGGAGTCCGAGATCAGGCGAGACGCTCTACTTCATGGTTTCATCTATTGCCCGTGGCGCCAATCTGAATAACTACCAGGCACGAACCGATGCCGTCAAAGTAATCTGGCCCTAAAATTTCTCGCACTTCAGATTGAACCGATAGCGAGGAGACTGGGGGTCACTGAGAACTCGCTCTGATTTTTTCCAGTAGCGCGTCGTTTATTTTGCGCGGACCTGTATCATGCCGGTTCCGGTAGCGGCGCTCAGCCGGTAGACGTACACCATCCAGTTGGCCTAGGCGCTTGATAAATTCTTCGCTTTGCTCCTGCCAGACACCGCCTGAGAGAATTTCGGGATTCATTGCCAGGATAAACTGACCGCCTTGTGGTGGACCGCCATCGCCGCTGTCGCGCTCTTTCGAAGCAAAGCTTGCGGTTTCACCCACAAGAGGTCCGGCCAGCAGTTCGATCATCATCGCGATATGCGAGCCCTTGTGGCCACCAAAAGGCAAAAGCACGCCTTTGATGATCTGAGCCGGGTCAGTGGTTGATTCGCCGTTTTCATCAAGGCCAGTACCCAGTGGCACCGGCCTGTCGTCTCGAGCTGCGATCTGTACATCACCCATGGCCATGGCAGCTGTCGCCATGTCAAAAACCAGTGGTAGGGCATTGGGACGCGGCCAGGCGAAAGATAAGGGGTTGGTCCCATAAAGAGGCTTGCTCGCGCCGAAAGGTGCCACACTGGGCATGTAGGAAACGCAACTGATGGCAGTTAGTCCGCGCTCCGCTAATGCCTCAGTTTCGGGCCACAAGGCGGCAAAATGATGTGTTCGGGTAATCGACAGTATTGCCACACCGTTTTCGTGGGCAGCCTCAGCCAGTGGCTCCAGGCAGCGCTGATGGGCGAGTGGTGCATAGCCCAGATCACCATCGCAATGTAGAGCAACCGCGGTGCGCGACTGCAGCTTTGGGTCGGCATTACCGTTGACTTTGCCGCTTTGCAACGAGGCAACGTACCCCGGTATGCGGAACAGTCCGTGGGAATGGGAGCCATCACGCTCAGCCCGCATTACAGTATTCGCAACAGCGTCCGCGTTTTCTTTGTTGGCACCGGCCTGAGTCAGGGCATCTTGAGCTATTGAAAAAATCTCTGCCAGGGTGAGTTGCGTGGTGCTCAAGGCGAAACCACCGTCAGCCCGAGCGATTGCCAGTTCTGCATGCCATCGCGAAAGTAATGGATCTTTGCGGCCGGGTATCCCATTCGCAATAAGGTGCGTATCGTCACTGGTGACTGACCGCACCAGATACCGTTGCAAAATAGCACCAGAGTCTTTGCATTTGAAAAATCAAGCGAGAGGCCTGTGTTCAGGACATCGAACCACTCTTCCATAATTTCCAGCGCGCGTTCCTCATCCTTGAACTCGGTGAAAGCGATATTGATCGACCCCGCAAGGGTGCCGCGCCGTGCCCAGTCGCGTGTGCGCGAGTCGATAATCAGCAGACCTTCGTCCCCTGATTCCAACTGCTCCATAAAGCCGATCATCTCCAGAGCCCCGATCGTGGTTACCTGATGTGGTGCAAAGGGGTGTATGGGCTGGATCTTGCCGCGGTAGGTCGGCTGGTAGAGTTCGACAATTCGATTGTCCCGGTCCTGATCGCGCATCACCGTGACAGTTTTGCCGTTATGGGTCATGGAGAAACTTTTGAGTTCGGCGGTAATCATTACCGGCTTGGTATCTTCTTCAGCAATAGCCGGTAGTGCAAGTAAGCCGCCCAGTAGCACGCGGAGCAGCCATGCCGAATAACGGGCTTTTTCATTTAAGTTTCGCCTTTGATCAAAAACACGGGCCCAGTATAGTTTTTTTTGCCGGGCTCGTATCGTTATACATGGAGTGCCAGACAGCACGGCATTCTTCGTGATGAGAGGCGCTGGTGATGTTCTACAATCCCCGCTGATGTGTTAACGAACAGGCGAACACGGTGGCGAAGCTCTATTTCTACTATTCGGCAATGAATGCTGGCAAGACGACGAATCTACTGCAGTCGAACTATAACTATGCTGAGCGTGGCATGAACACGCTGGTGCTGAAACCACGCATCGATAATCGGGCAGGGGAAAGCCGGGTTCGTTCACGAATCGGTCTTGAGGCCGATGCGATCGATGTGGGTCCCGAAGTCGACCTGCGCCAGTTGGTGGTTCGAGAAGGTGAGGAACAAGCCGTGCATTGTGTGTTGGTGGATGAGGCTCAGTTTCTCAGCGCCCAGCAGGTCGGACAGCTTACCGAAGTCGTCGACACGCTGGATATACCAGTACTCGCCTATGGGTTGCGTACCGATTTTCTTGGAGAACTGTTCGAAGGTGCGCAGTTACTGCTGGCATTGGCAGACGAATTACGTGAGATCAAGACCGTGTGTCACTGCGGTCGCAAAGCCATCATGACGGTGCGTTTTGACGGCGAGGGCAGGCCGATGCGGGCTGGTGATCAGATTCAGATTGGCGGTAATGAGACCTATATCTCGATGTGCCGGCGTCACTTCAAGGAAAGCCTGCAGGGCAGCGCGAACTGAGCGCCATCTCACTGCCGGAAACGTTCGGACTGACTGTACTCAGTCGATAAAACTGACCCAGTCGTCAACTGCTTCACGCTCAGTCGTCAAGCGGTTCTCGATCGCGCTGTTATCGGCGTAGCCCAAAGACATACCACACACCAGAGTCTCGTTATCATTCATTTCGAGATACGAATGAATCACCCGGTGAAATGGTGTAAAGGCTGCTTGTGGGCAGGTATCCAGGCCACGGGCCCGGGCAGCAACCATGATGTTCTGAAGGAACATACCGTAGTCCAACCAACTGCCCTTCTCCAGTACCCTGTCTATGCTGAAAATCAGCCCAACTGGCGCATCAAAAAATACATAGTTGCGTCCGTGCTGTTGGTGCATTGCCGTCTTGTCGTCCCTGGTGATGCCCAGCAGGCCATACAGGTCCCAGCCGATTTTGCGCCGGCGTTCGAGGTAAGGAGAGATCCATTTGTTGGGGTAATAGGCGTATTCAGAAGTATGTTGCGCCGCCTCATCCGGATTGTTGTACACCGACAGTATGTTTTTACTGATGCCGGTCAAGGCCTTGCCGGTCAGGACATATACCCGCCACGGTTGGGTATTGGTACCTGAGGGCGCCCGCGATGCGGTGGCGAGGATCGCACGGATCGTTGCCCGCTCGACCGGCGTTGGCAAAAAGGCCCGTATCGAGCGTCTTGAAGCAATCGCTTCATCGACTGGATTGTTGTCAGGGGTATTCATCAGATCGGATCGTTATAAACGAAGGTTGTCGGTAATTGATCTTACAGGTAGTACAGTATCAAGCTCGCCGCGAGCAGCACCGCCACCCACAATACCATCGAGCCGGTCGGCCAGGATCTCGCCAGAGTGCCCTCGGGGCCATAGTGACGCACAACCGAGCGCATAACGACACGGCTGGCATGTTGTGTGGCCTGGCCCAGAGTGTCGCTGACGGCGGTCAATCCTTGAGTGCAGTGGCGCACCCAACGTGGCGCCAAGCGGCGATATAGCCACTCGACATCAATGTTGGTAGAGCGCAGTTCAGGCGGGTAAATTCCTGAAACCTTGAGCCAGGCAAACGCAGCGGCTGAAAAAACCAGCAACTGGATCTGCGCCAGTATATGGCTGCCGTCGAAAGGCGCATAGCCCGTCGAGAATGGCAGCAGCTCATAAAGCGCCCACGGATAACAGCCGATTAAGACGCAAAGCACAGCCGCCAGACCCATCGCGGCCAGCATGTTTAGCGGTGGCTCGGTGGTCCGGATACCACTGTCGTGGGAGAAAAAAGCGAAAAAAGGAATCTTGATGCCGGCATGGTGAAATACACCTGCCGAGGCGAATAGCAGTGCCAGCCAGACCCCCGGGTGACCTTCTTCCAGCACCGCGACCATAACCATGGATTTGCTGACGAAGCCGCTGAAAAGCGGAAAGGCCGAGATCGATGCTGCGCCGACGATGCACAGGCTGGCGGTAACAGGCATGCTTTTGTACAGCCCGCCCAGATCAGAGCCATTGATGCGCCCGGTCATGTGCAGTACGGCGCCCATCGACATCATCAGCAGGCCTTTAAAGATCACATCGTTAAAGGCGTGAGCGATCGCACCATTCATAGCCAGCGCCGTACCCAGACCAATACCCACGACCATGAAGCCGATCTGGTTGATCATGCTGTAGGCAAGCACGCGGCGCAGGTCGTTTTCAATCACGGCGTAAAAGATCGGAAAACAGGTCATGGTCGCGCCGATGTAGACCAAGGCCTCGGTGCCAGCAAAGCCGCGCGCCAGAGCGTAGACCGCGACCTTGGTGGTAAAGGCACTGAGAAAAACCGTGCCGGTCGGGGTGGCCTCGGGGTAGGCATCTGTGAGCCAGTTGTGCAGCAAGGGAAAGGCGCACTTGATGCCAAAGGCGATAAAGATCAGGAAGCTTCCCGCGCCATTCAAACCGATATGGTTAAAGGCTAGCGAGCCACTGTGCCGATACAGCATCAGCGCGCCGGCGAGCAGCAGGACGCCCGATAGCACCTGGATCACAAGGTAGCGCATACCGGCACCCCAGGCCCGATCAGTGCGGTTGGCAAATATTAGAAACGCCGAGGTCAGGGCCAGTATTTCCCAGAACAAGAACAAGGTCAAAAGGTCACCTGCGAAGACCGCCCCGATTGCACTGCCGGCATACAGCAACGCTGCGACATGTTGGCTACGGTCGTCAACGTGTAGCGAGAAGACAATGCCGATAAATGCGCCGATGTGAAACAGGATGCCGAACAGCATGCTCAATTTATCAACGCGCAGCGGTTCCAGATACAGGTCCATAAAGGCGACACGCACCAGAAGATCTGGGGTGAGATTCATCAGCGCGAGTCCGCCGACCAGTGGCACGGCCAGCATGACTACTTGACGTGCCCGCCGCGGCAGCACCGCAGCTGCCAGCGCCGCCAGGTAGAAAAGCACAAAAGGCGGTAGTTCAGCCATCACGATCGTAGTAATCCTCGGCGCGCATCAGCAGCTTGCGCAACTCTTTGGCTACCAGCACCAGTACCACGCAGGCGACAAAACCGTAAATGGCATAAAAGCCCCATACCCCTTCCCAGGGATGCACGATGTGGCGGTGGTAAACAAAGTCGGCACCGATGGTGGCGATACACATAGCGACCAGCGCCCACAGCACCCGTCGTACGTTTTGCGGTTTGTCAAAGATATGAACCTTGTCGTTCATCGGAGTCTCAAGGAATCAGCATGCCCGCCAGTTGGTAAACTGGGCCAGGAAAGAAAAATAGCGTGACACAGGCCGCCGTGGTTATGCCAATGGCCACCAGGCAGGGTAATGGGGCCTCGTTGAACTGCACCGTGGTTTTAGGCGATTGGCCGAAAAAAGCTCGCAACGGAATGGGTAAAAGATAAGCGATGTTCAGCAGTGTGCTCAGCATCAGAACCCCGACCAGTATGCCGTAGCCCGCATCAAGCGCTCCGAGTGCGAGATACCATTTTCCCCATAAGCCGCCCGTCGGTGGCAACCCAGCGATACTGAGACTCGCGATCAGGAAGGCTCCCATGGTGAGCGGCATTTGCCGACCGAGTCCATCGAGTTCACTGACCCGGGTTTTGTGGGTAGCCACCAGAATCGCTCCAGCACAGAAAAACAAAGTGATCTTGCCGACCGCGTGGGTAGCGATGTGCACGGCTGCGCCAGAAATACTGGCCGCGTTGGCCAGCACTGCGCCAAGGACCACGTAAGACAACTGGCTGATGGTGGAATAAGCCAGACGGCGTTTGAGATTGTCCTGGTACAGCGCGACAAGTGAGGCGCCGATAATAGTCAGCGCTGCCATCCATAAAAGGGCTGTGCTGGCCGTGCTGCCCCCGACCAGATCGATACCAAAAATATAGACCGTGACCTTGAGGATGGAAAAAACACCTGCTTTTACCACTGCAACGGCGTGCAACAGTGCGCTTACCGGAGTGGGGGCTACCATCGCGGCTGGTAGCCACCGATGGAAAGGCATCAGTGCGGCTTTGCCGATACCGAAGACGAAAAGCCCATAGAGAATCCCAATGACCAGCGGTGAAGCCTGCCCCGCAAGGATGCCGCCTGGCTTAAAGCCGGTGGTGCCGGTTAACTGCCAGGTCCAGATCACCGCCAGCAGCAAAAACCCTATGGAAGTGCCCATCAGGACACCCAGATATACCCGCCCCCCACGACGGGCTTCTGGCGTACCGGCATGGGTAACAAGCGGATAAGTCGAGATCGTCAATAATTCGTAAAAAAGGAATAGCGTAAACAGATTCTGCGCCAGGGCTATTCCCATGGTGGCGCCGATTGCGATGGCGAAAAACGCATAGAAGCGGGTCTGGTGGATTTCATGATGGCCGCGCATATAGCCGATGGCATAGATCGTCGTGACGATCCACAAAGACGAGGCAATCAGTGCAAAGAGTAATCCCAATGGCTCCACCTGCAGTGCCAGTGGTACTCCGGGCACCGGTATGGCCAGCAACAGGCCAGGGGTTTCCCCGGCCAGTACGTCCGGAACCAATGAGGCAACCTCAGCCAGCAGTAATAGGCCAGTTGCGACGCTAACTGTCTCGCGCAGATTGGGCCGGTTGCCGGTGACAACGATCAGCCCGGCTCCGATAAACGGTGTCAGTACGATCAGAAATAGCATCGAGTCGCTCATGGTTGTCCCCCGAACAGCACCATGGCGGCCTGTGATGCAATGCCCGCGCTGAGTTCGGTATGCATGCCGAAATACAGATTGGCGATAGCCAGCAGCCAGGCCGGAACCAGCATAGACAGCGGCGCTTCGGTGCCACTGACGGCTTCTCCGGTTTTGCCAAGGTATGCGGTCTCGATCACGCGCCAGACATAGATCACGGCAAGCAGTGACCCGGCAATGATGACAAGGACAACGGGCCACCAGCCTCGCTCCACAGCGGCCAGCACCAGATACCATTTACTAATAAAGCCCGCGGTGAGTGGCAGGCCGATCAGACTGAGACCGCCAATCACGAAAACACCCATGGTCCAGGGCATCCGGTAGCCGAGTCCGCGCAGGTCCCCCAGGCGCACACTGCCCAGCCGCCAGGCAATACAGCCGAGCGCGAGAAACAGTGCGCCCTTCATCAGCGCATGGTTGAAAAGATGCAACAGAGTGGCTGTAAGCCCGGCAGGAGTCGCCAGGCTAACACCTAGTATCAGATAGCCGATCTGGGCGATGCTGGAGTACGCCAGCATTCTCTTCAGGTTGTGCTGAAATATAGCGACTGTCGACGCCGAAAGGACCGCGACCGAGCCCAGAACGACCAGCATGGCCGACAGCGGCATGGCGCCGAGCGCGAAGTCGATGCCAAAAACCGAGAACATAAAGCGCAGCAGGACGTAGACGGCCACTTTGGTCGCGGTAGCCGCAAGGAAAGCGCTGACTGCTGAGGGCGCGTAGGCATAGGCATTGGGCAGCCACAGATGAAGTGGGAACAGCGCGATCTTCAGGCCCAGACCCACCGTCAGAAAAGCAAAACCGGTGCGCGCTGTGCGACTGTCGGCAACGGCCACCAAGCGCTGCGCCATATCGAGCATGTTTAGTGTGCCGGTCAGCATGTACAAAAGGCCGATCCCAATAAGAATAAAAGTTGCACCGATCGTTCCCATGATCAGATACTGGTAGGCCGCCGTCAGCGCTTTGCGATCGTTCCCCATCGCAATGAGTACGTAACTCGACAGCGAGGAAATCTCGAGAAAGACAAAAAGGTTGAATGCGTCCCCGGTTATCGTGATGCCAAGCAGTCCTGTTAGGCAGAGCAGCCAGGCGGTGTAAAAAAGTCCCTGGCTATGTGCCTCGATTTCACTGGCGACACTGCGCTTGGCAAAGATGGACACCACTGTGCTGATCGCTGTGACGATCAACAGCACATAAGCGTTGGCGAAATCGATGTGGTATGCAATACCAAACGGCGCGGCCCAGCCGCCGAAGGTATAGTCGATGACGCCCTGTTCCAGTATTTGCCCGAGCAGGGCAATTGAAACCAGAAGCGAGATGCCGCTGACGACGAATGTCAGTAACCACGCTGCAAAGGGTCGATGCAAGACCAGACACAGTGGCGCAGCCAGCAACGGCACAACCACCTGTAGCGCCGGTAGTTGCGCACTAATCACAAGGATTCGTCCTGGCGGTGAATGTCGTCTTCTTCGACTGAGCCGTAGGCTTCACGAATTCGCACGACGAGCGCGAGACCTAAGGCAGTGGTGGCTACCCCGACCACGATCGCAGTCAGGATGAGTACATGGGGTAGAGGGTTGGAGTAAGTAGTGACGCCTTCGCGCAATATGGGTACGGCGCCGTTCACGACTTTACCCATGCTGATATAAAGAATGAAAACCGAGGCCTGGAATAGGTTCAATCCGATGATTTTCTTGACCAGATTGCCACTGGAGATCACCACGTAGAAACCGGTCATCATCAGCAGGATGACAATCCAGTAGTTGTACAGTCCAGCGACGTTCACGGATCGTTGCGCCCGGCAAAGGCCAGAAAGATGGTGACTATTACTGCACTCACCGTGATGCCAACCCCAAGTTCGACCAGGAAGATTCCCAGGTGTTGGCCGCCTATCAGATCGTGTGCGAGCGCACCGTAGGCAAGGTAATCGGAGCCCAGCAGCATTGTTGTTGCGCCAACCCCGGCATACAAGACCAGCCCGAGTGCGATAACAAACCGTAACAGCCCGGGCGGTATGGCGTTGCGCAGGGCTTCGGTGCCGAACACCAAGCCGTAAAGAATAAATCCAGCAGCGAAGATGGCCCCGGCCTGAAAACCACCACCCGGACCGAAGTCACCATGAAACTGTACGTAAAGGGCAAATAGCAGGATCACCGGGATGATGATTTTGGCGACAATGCGTAGAACCGGATTGTCTCTCATGGCGTTGGGCGCTCTTTCGAAGGTCGTTTACGTCGCCGCAGGCCAAGCAGAGCCAGAACCCCGACCCCAGCGGTAAAAATCACCGCCAACTCGCCCAGGGTGTCGTAACCGCGGTAACTCGCGAGAATGCTGGTGACAACGTTAGGGATGCCGGTTTGCTCAGGTGATTTACCGAGGTAGTACGGCACAACGTGTTGATGTACGGGGGCGGCTGGGTCAGCGAAAAAAGGCATGTCGAGTGTGCCATAGACCAGCGCCGCGCCAGTGACCGCAACTACCAGTAACGGCAGTAGGGGCCGGTGTGCCGGGCGCTGCTCGTGCCTGCCCACCAGGCCAATAGTCGCCAGCATCAATATTGTCGAAATGCCGACACCTACAGCCGCCTCGGTAAATGCCACATCTACCGCATCCAGAACCACGAACACGACCGCAGCGAGCAGGCTGTAGATACCAAACATCATGGTCACGGCAAAAAGATCATGCAGCCGAACCGCGGCAAGCGCAGTTAGTACCAGCATGCCCAGCAGCACGATATTGATGGCCTCGATCAGCACTTAGATTTTCGGATCATCAAGCCAGGGTCTGCGGATACCATGCCTGGCCGCGCGTGCCAGGGCATGTGAGGCAGAGGGGTTCAGTAGCGCCAGTATCGCCAGAAGTAATAGCAGTTTGCCCAGCAGCAAACTCCAGCCGGCTGCCAGGGCAAGCCCCAGTAGAATGGCGCTGGCCCCCAGGGTATCGGTAATGCCGGCACCATGCAGGCGAGTGAAGACATCCGGCAGGCGCAGTAGCCCAATGCCACCTATCAGGGTGAACAGTGCACCGATAACCAACAGGGCATCGCTTACAAGGTCCAGCGCGAGGTTCATGATTTGCCTCCATCACGCGGTGACTGGGCCTGACCAAGGTCGCCGAACTCGGATACCTTGAGGACAGCGACGGTACCGATGAAGCCGATCAGGGCATACATCAGAGCGATGTCAATATACAAGTCTGGCTCACCGACGATAAAGCCAAGCACCACGATCATCAGCACGGTTTTGGTGCCCAAGGCGTTGGAGGCCAGAATTCGGTCATAGACGGTAGGCCCCTTGATTGCCCGAATCAGGGCCAGCACCATAGTGACCAGTAGTGCGATGCCGGTAAGCGTCAGCATGACCCGTCCTCCATGGCGCATACGCGCCGAGCCATTTCTCCTCGCGTCAACTGCTCAGCCGCTTTTTCCGTCAGGGCATGCACTTCTATCTGGTTGTCAGCGACATCTAGCGAGATTGTCCCGGGTGTCAGGGTGATCGAATTGGCGTAACTGACCCGGCCCACGGCGCTGCGTTGGTCGGCCTCGACGTGGATGATTGATGGGCTTATTGGCAAGCGTGGATCGACGATACGACGTGCCACATCCACGCTGGCACTGACGATCTGCCCAGCCAGCCAGGGCGCGTAGCGTGCCAGCCCTGGAAGTAATCTCAGCGGCAAACCCTCAGAATCCAATATGCCTAAACGCTTTGCGCATAGAACCACCAGCAATACTGATGCGATGCCAAGGCTCAGAAGCGGGGCTGTCCAATGCCCGGATAGCAACAACCATGCACCACAGAGCACGAAAAAAAGGATCAGCGCGTATCGCAGCATAGCAACGTTGATTTCAGTGGTGTGTCGTATACCATTAATACTGTAGACAAGGACGCCAGCTCTTGTGTCTTGCTCAATGATTTTAGGGCAACCGAATCGTTCGTACTAGAGAAGGGGCAACCCAGCAGTCGTGCCGGACGGTTAACCATCTGGGTCAATCAAGATAAGGCTAGACCGGCTACACGACGATGAGCGCGGGCTTCACGTTGCCTATGAATGTTCATATCCTGAAGCGTTTTCTCGACATAACTGATGTGATTATCCGAGGCGGTCTTGGCGGCCTGTGGATCGCCATCCAGTATCGCATTCATCAGATGATAGTGCTGGTCGCGAAGATGCTTAAAGTTATCAGGCCGCTGGTACAGGTTCTCCAGGTTGTAATGGATACTGCGACGCAGCAGCGAGAACAGGCTGCGCATCACGTGGACCAGCACCACGTTGTGTGAGGCTTCACCGACCGCGAGGTGAAAGTCTGCATCGGCTTTGGCTTCGATCACGGCGTCATCTTGGCCATGAGAGATGATCATTCGCTTGTAGGCTGCGCGCAGCATTTCCATATCGGTTTCAGTGCGCCGGGCGGCGGCATGATATGCCGCCATGGACTCGATCGCGTGGCGCAGTTCCAAGACGTCCTGCTGCGCATCGGGTGAGGTGCTGATCAGTTCCAGCAGCGGATTTTCCAGGGCAGGGTTAAGACTCTCGGCCACTTCGGCGGCGCCGCGGCCCTGTGTCGTTAGCAGTCCACGGGCGGATAGAATCTGTAGGCCCTCGCGTAGTGAGGGCCGCGAGACCCCGAGCTGTACGGCAAACTTACGCTCTGCCGGCAGGCGATCACCAGGTTTCAGTGTTCCCTCAAGGATCAACTGCTCAATTTTCCGAACCACAACGTCCGAAACGCGTTCTCGATTCATAATGAAATGGTAAACTGGT
>JAPKAJ010000057.1 GCA_028825345.1 Arenicellales bacterium
TGACTGGCAGTCCAAGGCGGCAGTGGTCGTCATCATGACTTTTTTCCCAATGCTGATAAATACGGTTGCAGGACTCGGTGGGTCGAGCGCAATAGAACTGGACCTGATGCGCTCCATCGGTGCGAGTCACTGGCAAACATTTACCCGGGTGCGATTGCCCAATGCACTGCCGTTTATCTTTAATGCGCTTAAAATAAACTCGGCACTGGCTTTGATTGGCGCGATCGTGGCTGAATTTTTTGGTACCCCAATTGTCGGCATCGGGTTTCGTATCTCGACCGAGGCCGGCAGAATGAACATGGAGATGGTCTGGGCATCGATAGCGCTATCAGCGGTGTCTGGATCGTTGTTTTATGGTTTACTGGCTGTTGTGGAAAGACGGGCAACCTTCTGGCATCCGTCTTTTCGTCAACTGTCCGCAAAACGCCTGTAACAGGGCACTTTTAAACTACCGAAGGAGTATTCACTATGAAAACAAAAATCAGCACCCTTGTAGCGACTCTAGCTTTAGGGTTGGTCAGCGTTTCCGCAATCGCAGCTGACCAGGTGACCTTGCAGTTGAAGTGGGTTACCCAGGCCCAGTTCGCAGGATATTTTGTCGCGAAAGATAAGGGCTTTTATACGGATGAAAACCTCGATGTCACGATCAAGCCAGGTGGGCCTGATGTGGCTCCGCCGCAAGTGATCGCGGGTGGCGGTGCAGATGTCATTATCGATTGGATGCCGTCAGCGTTGGCTTCACGCGAAAAAGGCTTGCCACTGGTGAATATCGCCCAACCTTTCAAACGCTCCGGGATGATGCTGACTTGCCGCAAGGATAGCGGCGTAAAGACGCCACAGGATTTTCCAGGCCGCACTCTGGGTGTTTGGTTCTATGGGAATGAATACCCTTTTCTGAGTTGGATGGGCCGGCTGAATATTCCAACTGATGGCAGTAATGGCGGTGTGACCGTACTTAAGCAAGGGTTCAATGTTGACCCGATTCTGCAAAAGCAGGCGGACTGTGTCTCAACCATGACTTACAACGAGTACTGGCAGATCATTGATGCCGGCTTGGAGCCAGACGAACTGGTGACCTTCAAATATGAAGATCAGGGCGTTGCGACACTGGAAGATGGACTCTATGTTCTTGAAAAGAATCTGGCCGATCCGGCCTTTGTCGACAAAATGGCTCGTTTTGTGCGCGCCTCGATAAAGGGTTGGGCCTGGGCAAGAGAAAACTCGGATGCGGCTGCGGACATTGTGCTTGAAAACGACGAAACCGGTGCTCAAACCGAAAATCACCAGCGCCGCATGATGGGCGAAATCAATAAACTCACTGCAGGCGGCGGCAAATTGGATGAGGCTGACTATGAGCGTACCGTTGCAACGTTGATGAGCGGTGGTTCTGATCCTGTGATTTCCAAGGCGCCTTCCGGAGCCTGGAGTCATGCAGTTTGGGACGCGGCGTTTTAGCCGGGTCGATACAATAAAACCAGGGAGATCTGACAATGGGCGTCATCATTAAAGGTGGTACCGCTGTAACAGCGGAGCAAAGCTTCAAGGCAGATGTTTACTGCGAGGATGGCAGGATCGCCCAGGTTGGTCTTGACCTTGACACCCCCACGGGTGCCGAGGTTGTAGACGCCGGCGGCCAGTTCGTGATGCCAGGGGGGATCGATCCCCATACGCACATGCAGCTACCGTTCATGGGGACGGTTGCCAGCGAGGATTTTTACACCGGCACGGCAGCGGGCCTGGCTGGAGGCACAACCTGCATTATTGATTTTGTGATTCCGGCGCCGCAGACATCGTTGTTGAGCGCCTTTCACCAATGGCGCGAATGGGCCCAGAAGTCTGTTTCGGACTACGCGTTTCATGTCGCTGTGACATGGTGGGATGATTCAGTGCACCAAGACATGGGCACTTTGGTGCAAGAGCACGGTGTCAACAGCTTTAAGCACTTCATGGCGTACAAAGGTGCGATCATGGCGGACGATGAAGTTCTGGTGAATAGTTTTACCCGGGCGTGGGAACTGGGCGCCTTGCCAACGGTTCACGCCGAAAACGGTGAATTGGTATGGCAGTTGCAGCGCAAACTGATGGAGTCGGGAATCACAGGCCCCGAGGGTCATCCGCAGTCGAGACCCCCAGAAGTTGAAGGAGAAGCGGCTAACCGGGCGATTCGTATCGCCCAGGCATTGAAAACGCCTGTTTATCTGGTGCATGTCTCGGCTAAGGAGTCACTGGGAGAGGTGATTCGGGCGCGCAACGAGGGCCAGCGCGTCTTTGGTGAAGTGCTTGCGGGACACCTGTTGGTGGATGATTCGGTTTATCTCAATACCGATTTTGACACTGCGGCGGCACATGTGATGAGCCCACCATTTAGGCCAAAAGGGCATCAGGAGGCACTTTGGCGCGGGCTCCAGTCGGGAAATCTTCAGACCACAGCCACCGATCACTGTTGTTTCTGCGCTGACCAAAAAGCGATGGGTAAGGATGACTTCACCAAGATCCCCAACGGTACCGGCGGCGTGGAAAACCGAATGGAGGTGTTGTGGCATGCCGGAGTCAATACCGGCAAGCTAACCATGAATGAATTTGTTCGGGTGACCTCGACCAACGCGGCTCAGATTTTCAACATGTATCCGCGCAAGGGTTCGATCAGCGTCGGCGCCGATGCCGATCTTGTAATCTGGGATCCGGAGGCTAGCAAGACTATCTCTGCCAAGACCCACCACCAGAATGTCGATTACAACATTTTTGAAGGCATGACGGTTCGAGGTACGGCATCGCACACCATCAGCCAGGGCAAAGTTGTGTTTAAGGATGGCGAGTTGTTTGTTGAACGCGGCGCAGGTCGGTATATTGAAAGACCCCCTTTTGCACCGTATTTCGATGCGATCGCAAAGGTTCGGGATCAAAATCCGCCTGTTTTTGTTGAGCGTTAGATAGTCTCGCGTACCGACAGATCGGAACTGGCCTGTTACAGAAGCACATGACAGGTCAGTTCTGACGCATCAGGGCATTCAAGGAGGAGTACGTGGATATTATTGCAACCGCGACCAACGGGGTACCAGGGATTGCTTCGGGCCGACTGCCCGAGGAAGATTGTCGGCGCAATTTTTGTGAAATGCATTCCCCCCTGGAATCTAACAGCGCGCGGGTCGAGGCCGAGCGGTGTTATTTCTGTTTCGATGCCCCTTGCACGCAAGCTTGTCCGACCGAGATAGATATCCCCGGTTTTATCCGCATGATCGGTAATCACAATCCTGTGGGTGCGGCGGGCCTTATATTGCAAGAAAATATTATGGGCGGCACTTGTGCCAGAGCCTGCCCGGTTGAGACGTTGTGCGAACACGCATGCGTACGTAACCAGCCGGATGATCGGCCCGTGAGCATAGGGTTGCTTCAGCGTTACGCCGTTGATGAGGCTATGGATCAGAATGCTTCGTTCTTTATCCGAGCTGCACCGTCGGAAAAGTCCGTTGCTGTGGTTGGCGGTGGCCCGGCGGGCTTGGCTTGCGCTCACCGGCTCGCGGTGCTCGGACATTCGGTGTGCATCTATGAGCATCGCCCTAAATCCGGGGGCTTAAATGAGTACGGGCTTGCGGCCTACAAGATGTTGGATAACTTTGCCCAGAAGGAGGCCCAATTTATTACATCTATTGGCGGAATCGAGATAGAGCACGGAAAACTGTTTGGCCGTGATTTTGGCCTACGCGATATTGAAGACCGCCATGACGCTGTCTTTTTGTCGGCGGGGCTGGGCTCGACTAAAACGCTGGGCATACCCGGCGAAGAAGTTTCTGGGGTTGAGGACGCGGTAGATTTTATCAGCCAAATACGTCAGGCAGATCAGTTGTCGTCGCTCGCGCTCGGTAAGCGCATTGTGGTGATTGGCGGGGGAATGACTGCAATTGATATTGCCGTTCAAACCCGGTTGTTGGGCGCTGAGGAGGTCACGATCGTATATCGGCGTGGCCCACAGCAGATGAAGGCTAGTATTGACGAACAGGAGTTCGCCAAAATTCGCGGGGTAGTCATTCGCTATTGGGGTCAACCAGCTTGTATTCAGCACCAAGACGGCAGGGTTACCGGCGTTGAGTTCAGTCCAACAGACCGGGACTTGCACGCCGACGGGGTCGACAATTTTACGATCAAGGCAGATACGGTTTTTAGGGCGATCGGCCAGACGCCCCGGTTAGTCGAGGACGATACCGGTAACTTTATGCTGGAAGATGGCCGGTTTATTGTCGATAAACAGCGACGGACTTCCCGGACCGGCGTCTGGGCCGGCGGGGATTGCATAGCGGATGGTGAAGATCTAACAGTCAGTGCGGTACAGGACGGTAAATTGGCCGCAATCTCTATTGATCAATTCCTGTCAAAAAGTAAGGCAGGTGAGCCCTGATCGCCCGCTCATTGGAAGTAAGGAGGGAACAATGCCTGAATTGAAGACCACTTTTGCCGGTATCGAGTCGCCGAACCCGTTCTGGTTGGCATCCGCACCGCCGACCGACAAAGCCTATAACGTGAATCGTGCTTTCGAGGCGGGGTGGGGCGGCATCGTTTGGAAAACTCTGGGCGAAGATGGCCCGCCTATCGTTAATGTCAACGGGCCTCGCTACGCGGCATTACACGGAAAAGATCGCAGTATCATTGGTTTTAACAATATCGAGTTAATTACTGATCGCCCATTGCAGATCAATCTTGAGGAGATTGCGCAGGTCAAAAAAGATTGGCCGGATCGTGCCCTGGTTGTCTCTCTAATGGTGCCCTGCACCGAGGAAGCCTGGAAGGCGATCCTAACCCGGGTTGAAGATACCGGTGCCGATGGCATTGAACTTAATTTTGGCTGCCCTCACGGCATGTCTGAAAGGGGCATGGGTGCTGCCGTAGGGCAGGTCCCCGAGTATGTCGAGATGGTTACCGCATGGTGTAAGGCGTTCTCGGAACTGCCTGTGATCGTAAAACTGACGCCCAACGTGACCAGTATTCGCCCGCCCGCCCGCGCTGCGCAACGAGGGGGGGCAGACGCGGTGTCTTTGATCAATACCATCAATTCTGTGATGTCGGTTGATCTGGATACCTTCAGCGTCGTGCCAACCATAGATCGCAATGGAACGCATGGCGGTTACTGCGGGCCGGCGGTCAAACCGATTGCGTTGCACATGGTCTCGGATATTGCCCGAGATCCCGATTGCCGAGGTCTACCAATCTCGGCCATAGGCGGCATCAGTAACTGGCGCGATGCTGCCGAATTTATCCTACTGGGAGCCGGGAATGTACAGGTTTGTACCGCGGCGATGACCCACGGCTTTAAGATCATCGATGATATGGTCGATGGCTTGACCCGGTATCTTGACGCTCGTCAGATAGATTCAGTTGAGCAGGCTGTCGGCAAAGCGGTGCCTTCACTGACCGACTGGCAGTACCTCAATCTCAATTACACTGCCAAGGCACAGATTGACCAGGATCTTTGTATCCAGTGTGGGCGTTGCCATATCGCTTGCGAAGATGCTTCGCACCAGGCGATCAGCGCGACCCGGAATGGGAGCCGTCACTACGAGGTAATAGAAAAAGAATGTGTAGGGTGCAATCTGTGTGTGACCGTATGCCCGGTAGAAAATTGCCTGACTTTAAGGACTTTGGAAAACGAAATTGACCAAAGAACGGGTCAGATGATTCGTCCCGATGACAAACTGAATTGGATAGCCCATCCCAATAATCCGATGGCGGAGCCCGGGAAGTAGACGGGAGCCCCTTGGAGCACTCAAAACTCTTTAAAGATTTCCAAAAACTGGCGGAGGAAACATGACAGCACAACAACAGCAACAACAACCTCAACAACAAGCCATGGTGAGCCGAGATGCGGCGCATCTGGTTCATCCTTTACACAACCCAGCCGCTCACGCATCAGCCCGGGTTTGGGTGGGTGGTGAAGGTGCTTACCTTATTGATGCGGACGGGAATCGTTTTATCGATTGCCTGTCGGGCCTTTGGTGCAATACCGCCGGTAACGGCCGCACTGAACTTGCCGATGCGGCAGCGGGTCAGATGCGGCAAATGGGGTTTGCTTCTGGTTATGCCGGCAGCACCAATCCGAGAGCTATTGAATTAGCAGAACGCCTGGCGAGCCTCACCTACCCGAATATCAATCATTTTTACCTCACCTCCGGTGGTGGGGAGGCAACCGATAGCAATATCAAACTGGCGCGTTACTACTGGAAACTGAAAGGTCAGCCTGAGAAAACCAAGGTGATTTCACGTATCTGGGGATACCATGGTGTTACTTTTGCCGCGATGTGTGCAACCGGAATGGCGCCGTATTGGGAAATGTTTGAGCCGAGAATTCCGGGATTTGTCCATATTCCCAGTCCATACCCTTACCTGTATCAGGCGCCGGATGATGCCCCCAGTCAGGGTATAGCCGCTGCCAACGAATTAGAAAAGAAGATCCTCGAAGAAGGTCCCGAAACAGTAGCAATGTTTATTGCAGAACCAGTCCAGGGCGCGGGCGGTGTGCTCGTACCACAGGATGACTATTTCCCTCGCATTCGCGAGATATGCGACCAATACGATGTGTTGCTGGTATCCGATGAGGTTATCACCGGCTTTGGCCGCACCGGCTGTATGTTCGGGCTGGAGCACTGGGGAGTCGAGCCGGATCTTATGCAGTTTGCCAAGGCGGTCACTTCAGGGTATTTCCCGCTGGGGGGTATTGGTATCAGCGATGAAATTGCCACGGTAATGAATGAGAGCGGATCACCATGGATGCATGCTTATACCTATAGTTCGCACCCTGTGGGTTGCGCAGTTGCTCTGGCAATGTTGGATATCATCGAGAAAGAAAATTTTGTCGATCAAGCCCGCGAGAAAGGTCAACGCCTTCTGGGCAAGTTGCAAGACGCCCTGGCCGATCACCCACATGTAGGCGAGGTGCGTGGGTTGGGCTTAATGTGCGCAGTAGAGTACGTACAAGACAAGGGAACCAAGGAGCCTTTTGCTCCAAGCGATGCAATCGGGCCGAGAATCCATGCCGAAACTGTCGAGCGTGGAATGTTTTCGCGGGTTCGCGGAGATGTTTATTGCATAGCGCCACCCATCGTCACCGATGAGCAGACTCTGGATCGGATTGTCGAGATTCTGGCCGAGGCCACGGCAGCAGTGCTGGGGTGAAAGCTGTACTCACTGTACCTTTAGACTTGTGTTGACTGTCGCGGTTAGATTAACAAAAGACCTGTGACCGACACTCCTCAACTGCCTCGGTTGTTATGCTTGGAAATATGGGAGCTATAAAGAAGTCAGCCGAAAAAGGCGGGACCCGGCAAACGCGCAAACGGGCACGCGCGCAACGCAAGGCTGAGCGCAGTGCAACGACACGGGTGGCACAACTTGATTTTGGCCCGTTGCGAAACCGCTACCCGCCTATGGAGCCCTTGTCCGAAGATCAGGTCGAGGCAATTCATCAGGCATCGCTTAAGGTGATCCGTGATCTTGGGATTGAGATCATGAGTGAGCCCGTGCGCCAGGCTTTTGCTCGCCAAGGCGCAAAGGTTGACCACGATACCGGTATTGTCTGCGCAGATCCGCAGATGATTCTCGATCTGGTGAGTCAGGCACCGGCCGAATTTACGCTGACGCCCCGCAACCCGGCACATGCAATAACCCTCGGGGGTAACCGGGTGTATTTCGGGCTGGTCTCGGGTCCGCCCAATGTGCATGATCGGGTCAATGGTCGGCGCCCCGGCAATTTTGCCGACTACCAGCGGCTGATCAGTTTGGGGCAATACTTCAACGCCATCAGCGTTTTTGGTAACCAGACGGTAGCGACGCAGGATTTGCCCGCGGGAACCCGCCACCTCGATAGCTACCGGGCCAATCTGACTCTGGCCGACAAGGTGTTTTCTGCTATACCGATAGGACGGGGGCGGGTGAACGACGCTGTTCAGATGCTGGCGCTGGCACGCGGTATCAGTGTTGACGATTTGCACCGAAGTCCGAGTTTGATCGGGAACATCAATATTAATTCGCCACGCAAACTTGATGAGGCCATGTCGGATGGGGCTTTGGCACTGGCGGCCCATGGGCAGGCAGTGATCGTGACACCGTTCACTTTGCTGGGTGCAATGACACCAGTCACGTTGGCCGCGGGTCTCGTGCAACAAAACGCAGAAGCCCTTATGGGCTTGGCGATGATTCAGCTGTTCTATCCAGGAAATCCGGTGGTCTATGGCGGCTTCACCTCGAACGTGGATATGCGCTCTGGAGCGCCAGCATTCGGTACGCCTGAGAATGCCAAGGCCAACCTCGCCGGGGGGCAACTGGCGCGACGCTACGGTCTGCCGTACCGAACCAGTGCCTGCAACGCCTCTAACGCTGCTGACGCCCAAGGGGTATATGAAACCCAGATGGCGTTATGGGGTGCCGTGATGGGGCATGGCAACCTTGTTTATCATGCGGCTGGGTGGCTTGAGGGAGGGCTTGTCGCCTCCTTTGAAAAGCTCGTGCTCGATATCGAGCTAATTCAGCATTTAGTGCATTTGCTACAGCCCATCGATACATCAGAGAGCGAGCTTGGGCTGGATGCGATCGCGGCTGTCGCGCCGGGAGGACACTTTTTTGGTACCGAACACACTATGGCGCGTTATGAGAATGCCTTTTATGAACCCTTTTTGAGTGACTGGCAAAACAGTGAAAGCTGGGCCGCGGCCGGTGCGGCTGATGCGACCGAACGAGCGACTGATACCTGGCAGGATATTTTAAAAGACTTCGAAGCCCCCCCGCTGGATGTCGCACGTCGAGAGGCTTTGGATGACTTCGTTACAAGGCGTAAAAAGGAGATTGGCACCGGTGAGCCTTGAGGCGATAAAAAGCCGCCATTAAATTCAAAAGCACCAGCGAGTTTAAATGTACGGTTGTGCGCTGACTGAACAGTCAGCGTGATTCAGATGTTTATTAGCCTGGTTGATTGAATATCGCGAGTGGTCTGGATTTTGCTGCAATGATCGGGGCATTGGTGGCAATAGGCATGGTATTGACTCAAAACCTAGTTCAACCAATCAAAGGTTAGTAAAGTGATGCCGATAACTCTCGCTATAATAAACTGGACTGAGTAACGCTAACGGTAGTCACTAACGAGAATACTGAACTGCTGACTGAGTGTGCAACTTGGCGTAAAGTGACCAGTTTTGCCTGATTTCCAGTTGAATCGTCGAGGGAAATAAAGAGGATTAATTTTGTTGTTGATTAACCTAAGATTGTTTCAGCTTCCGTTGACTCGCCGGCTTGCGCTATCGATCGTGCTTTGGGTCGGGTGGCCTTTGAGTGCTTTTGCGGAAAGCGACTGTGCTGGATGTATCGATCTGATCGAAGTGATCGAAGGTGACTCAGAGGAATTGACTCCTGATGACAGTGCCGGCAGCACTAGTGCACCTCCTTCGAGCGTCTCCTATTTCGGGGTTGCAGTGCTCGACACCGGTGTACAGTTGCAGCCGGCGATGCAGGCACCAGGCAGCGTAAGTTTCGTCGGCGGTGACCCGCTGGTTGATTATGCCCAGCAGGGCACTCATGGAACAGCTGTTGCGCAGATTATTCTGACTCTTGCGCCCGGTAGCAAAATACTCTCGATCCAGACGTCGAACGGTGGCCGCTCGGTCTCGACATCAGCCGTCTATCAGGGCCTGTTGCATGCCGCAGCAGACCCTTCGATAAGAGTCATAAACCATTCCAACGCCGCCCTGACTGAGGTACCCGGTGACGCTATGCTTACGGTCGCAGCAGCGGACAAAGTTGTCGTAATGAGTGCTGGCAACGACTGGTTAGACAATCCGGTGGGTGATGCGCTGCATGCTCCAGGACTAGGGGGCAAAGGTTTGATCGTTGGCGGGCTTGGCCCGGACGGTAAGATGCTTGAATTCAGTAATCGTGCTGGGGCTTATGCGGGCCACTACGTGGTTGCGCTTGGAGCGTCAGAGTTTGCTGATTACTGGGGCACCTCGTTTGCAACGCCGCGTGCCAGCGCACTTGCTGCCCGCCTACGGCAAACCTGGCCCAAGCTCACGGCGGCAGAGGTTGTTGACATCATAAAGCGTTCTGCCACAGATAAAGGTGCGCCTGGTGTTGATGCTAAATACGGGTGGGGGCAGATCAATTTTGCCCGAGCCTTTCAGCCCCTGGGGCCAGTGACCCCACCGCCATCCGGCCCGACTGGCTCGGACGAAGAAGCTGATGAGGTCGACGATCCTGTGGGGGATGATTACGGTCATCGGCGCTTACGACTTAGTCCCGCCATTTACTCGGCCATAGCCCAGCAAGGTCTTTTTTCTCAGGCATTGGTGGTTGACCGTTACGACCGCGATTTCAGATTGAACGTCGCTGCTCTGGCGAGCGTGCGCGATGATAAGGCACGCGCCCGACAGATGTTGCGCCGCTGGTCGCAAGACAGCGCGCCCGACATACTGAGCGAAGGCCTTGGTTATCAATTGCTATCCTACCGCCGTGCTGGTTATTCCGCAGCGGGTGACGTGGAGCCGGCGTTGGGGTTTGACACAAAAATTGGTGATCACTATACGATGCGGTTGGGCTACAACTCTCGACCAACACCCGATACCGATGCGGTCTATTGGTTACAGGAAAACCACTTTGCAGCGCCTGCGGGGGCCGCGTGGGATCAGGGCCTGATTGGCCAATACAGTGATGAAGGGGTCCACAGCCAGGGCACCTACCAGATCAATTCGCTCTGGCGGCTTGGATTTAACATGGCCCAGGTCGATAGCGAAGGTGATACAGCGCATGATAGCCAACAACTTAACGTTGTGTCTCATTTTGGCAGCTCGGGCTGGGGTTTCGCCTTGGAAGGCGGTCTGCTCGATGAATCGGGTAGCTTGCTTGGGGGCTCAGTAGGTGGCGCACTGAGTGTTCGGGATGCGCAGACACGCTCTGCGCGGATAACGGCTTATCGGCGTCTTGATCAAAACTGGGCCCTTATTGGCGCTTACACAGAGGGGTTGACCCAGGTGACGGATCGACCGTGCGGGTTACTTGGGGATTTCTCGACCCTTGCCAGCAATGCGTGGCTCATTGGTCTTACTGCTAAGGATCTTTTTTCGTTGACCGATACCGCAAGTGTCTCCATATCACAGCCATTGCGAGCCTTTGCCGGGGATGCTGCGCTGGATATTGCCTATGATCTGAGTGCGCAAGGACAGGTTTTGCGCCATCAACAGCGGGTCAGTTTGGCGCCCGGCGGGGTAGAGACTTTGCTCGAATTTGTCTATTCCAGGCCGATCACATCAAAATTGACACTTGGCAGTTATCTTGCCCTACGTAATCAACCCAACCACGACAGGTCGGCAGCCTTGCAAATGCACTGGATGGGTGTTGTGCGAGGGTCGTTCTGAGTCGTACTGAGGGTAAGTTCTTGCATTAATCTAGCTTTGCGTCTGCCCGGATTGCTGCCGGCTAGCCTGGTTAACACTGATAGCCCGGAGTCACTTATGTCGATAAAGTCGATCAAAGCTGCACGAAAGGCTCCGCGCCAGCACGGCGCTATGGAATACAGCGATTGCCCGGTGGATCTGGACGTTGTGCGTAAATATCGGTTGCACCGGTTGCGCTTGGAGATGGAGCGCGCCGATGTTGCGGGGTTGTTGTTGTTCGACCAGATCAATACCCGTTATGCAACTGACGCAACAAATATGCAGGTCTGGTGTTCACACTATGAGACCCGTTGTGTTTTTATTGCGCTCGATGGACCAGTGGTGTTGTTCG
>JAPKAJ010000329.1 GCA_028825345.1 Arenicellales bacterium
ACGAATGCATCATGTGTGCCTGTTGTTCCACCAGTTGTCCCAGCTACTGGTGGAATTCCGATCAATATCTCGGGCCGGCGAACCTGCTTCAGGCTTATCGCTGGATAGCTGACAGCCGGGATGATGCGACCGAATCCCGTCTTGATCAGCTAGACGATACTTTTGCGCTTTATCGATGCCACACCATCATGAACTGTACCAGTGCTTGTCCGAAGGGATTAAATCCTGGTCAAGCAATTGGCAAGATCAAGTCGATGATCGCCAAAGGCGAGCGATGAATCTTGGCCCCAGCCGCGCTAAACTAACGTGGCGAGCGCGCCGGGGAGCGCGCGAGCTTGACAGTCTGTTGCTGCCCTATGTAAGGGAGTTGGGCGTTGGGCTGAGCGAGGATGCGCTCAAAACGATGGAGCAACTCCTTAGTGAACCAGACCCAGTACTGCTCGACTGGTTTTTAGAAAGAAAAGTGCCGGCCGAGCCCCAACTCGCAGCTTTGATTCACGATATCCTTAATTACTCAGAACAACGCCATCAAGATCAAAGGCCACCTACTGGTTTATAACCTTGGGGTAAGAGTCGTATTTTGACATAGCGCTGGATCCGTGGCGGGATAGTCCAATGTGTAGTGTAATCCTCGACTTTCTTTTCGTTGAGAGGCGCAACGCACAATAAGTTCGGAAACGAGCACCAAGTTGCGTAGTTCCAGAAGATCCTGGCTTATCGTAAAATTGCTGTAAAAATCACGTATTTCCTCATTCAGGAGTTGAAGCCGATTCGCCGCGCGTTGCAGGCGCCTTGAGGTGCGAACAATCCCCACGTAGTCCCACATAAAATGACGCAGTTCTTCCCAGTTGTGAGAAATCACCACGAGTTCGTCCGGGTCTGTCACTTTGCTCTCGTCCCATGGTGGAAGGTCAACCTGGGGGTGCCTTTGCTGATCAAGCGCGCGCACAATGTCGTCAGCCGCTCTTTTCGAGAAAACCACACACTCCAAAAGAGAGTTACTGGCTAGCCGGTTGGCCCCATGAAAGCCGGCATCAGAATTTTCACCGAGCGCATATAGACCGGCCAACTCAGTGCGGCCCTGAAGGTTTGTGGTAATGCCGCCGCAGGTATAGTGTGCTGCGGGCACTACGGGAACTGGATCATGCGCCATGTCGATGCCCAATGTCTGGCAGCGTTCATAGATCGCAGGAAAGTGTTTGGTAATATGATCCCGGCCTTTATGGGAGATATCTAGGTAGACACAATCGAGACCCCCTTTCTTCATTTCATAATCAATCGCCCGTGCAACAATATCCCGACTCGCAAGTTCTGCCCTGGCATCGTGGGCATTCATAAAGGCCGATCCATCAGGTAACACCAAAATTCCACCCTCGCCCCGGACAGCTTCAGAAATGAGAAAGCTCCCGGCATGTGGGTGAAAGAGACAAGTTGGGTGAAACTGTACGAATTCCATGTTCGACACTGAGCACCCCGCGCGCCATGCCATTGCAATGCCGTCACCTGTAGAGGTGTCCGGGTTGCTGGTATACAGATACGCTTTTGAGGCGCCTCCGGTAGCAAGCACAACAATGTCAGCCGAAATGGTCTCGACCTGACCCACGACAACATTCAGTGCATACAACCCGGTGATCCGAGGGGGGTTCCCCACCCCGGTGATCAGATCAACCGCAGTATAGTTTTCCAAAACCGTGACGCGTTCAGCTGTTAGTAGCTGCTCTTCGAGCGTCTTAATCACGGCTTGCCCAGTGGTATCGGCGACATGGGCAACGCGACGGTGAGCATGACCGCCTTCGCGAGCAAGATGTAGCTGGTCGGGGATTGATTGTCTCAGATCAAAATGAACGCCAGCTTGCATAAGCCAATCGATGGCATTGGGCGCCTGTTCGACCACTGTTCGAACGGTCTGCTCATCGCAAAGCCCTGCGCCGGCTACCAGCGTGTCTTGTATATGCGACTCAAAACTATCCTTGGGATCAAGTACGGCCGCAATTCCTCCTTGAGCCCACAAACTCGATCCCGATGCCAAAGCGGACTTGGTGAGAACAATGCAATCTACTCCCTGCTCCGATAGGCGTAAAGCCAGGCTGAGTCCGGCGAGCCCGCTACCGACGATTGCGACTTGTGTCTGGTGAGCGACCATAGAATTGGCTGGATGGTAAAAGGCGAATTATAGATGCGTCGATGTCCGCGCAACGAATATGGTGATTTGATTGTTATTGATGCATATAAGATCTATGCGAGATAAAATCGGGGTTGGTGCTACTTCTACCAGCATCAGGCCTACACAGACCCGCTGTGACTGGCCCATTTTCTCGAGAACCCCAAACATGGATTCAGGCGCTCAAAGCCGGATCAGGAATTTTGCGATCATTGCGCATATTGACCATGGCAAGTCGACCTTGGCCGACAGGCTGATTCAACACTGCGGTGGATTGTCGAAGCGCGAAATGACCGAGCAAGTTCTGGACTCAATGGATCTGGAACGTGAAAGGGGAATCACCATTAAGGCGCAAAGCGTTTCCCTGACTTACTGCGCTAAAGGCGGCCAACTTTATCAGCTTAATTTGATTGATACCCCTGGGCATGTGGATTTTGCCTACGAGGTCACACGCTCCTTAAGCGCCTGTGAGGGGGCTTTATTAATTGTTGATGCCTCACAGGGTGTCGAAGCGCAAACGGTTGCTAACTGCTACGCTGCGGTAGATCTCGGGCTGGAGGTCATTCCGATACTCAACAAGATCGATCTGCCTGCTGCTGAGCCAGATCAGGCGGCGATTGAGATCGAGGACCTCATAGGCTTGGACTGCGCCAGCGCCTTGCACGTGAGCGCTAAATCTGGCCTAGGTATTCCGGAGGTTCTCCAACGGATCGTATC
>JAPKAJ010000330.1 GCA_028825345.1 Arenicellales bacterium
CTGGGAGTTGGTTTAGGAAGTCCCGGACCAGATCTTCTCCGCCAAAGGCCCGAAACGCTGCTGTGAGCATGGCGGCACCCAGCAGGATGATAAAGACCAGCGAAGTCGTTTTTGCAGTCTCGACCATGACCCCATTTAAGGTGTCATCTATGCGGTAGGCCCGGATCCCGCTCCAGACCAGAGCCGCCAGCAAGCAACCGCTAGCCGCTACAGCGCCAATCAAAACGGCGACATCGGTACTGGTATTGACCTGGCGAATATTGATATCAAATTGGTACAGTAAAACGCCAATCACACCCAGCGAAACAATGCCCAGAAAGGCAGGGAGATATGCGCCCTTGCGCCCTGCCGGTAACCGATACCCAGCCATGAATAAAGCACCGGCGGCGCCAATGGCGCCAGCCTGGTTCACCGTAGCGATACCGGCAATGATCGAGCCCAGAACCAGAAAAATCAGCCCCAGTGGCGGCACTAGAATCAAAATGACCTTGCCAAAAAATGCCAGATCGAAAGCACCCTCGTAACGGACAGTAGGGGCCGCATTGGGCCGCACGATGGCATAGCAAAGAATAAACACCATGTACAGGGCCACCAAAACCAGGCCTGGAACAAAAGCACCCAGGAA
Source organism: Arenicellales bacterium (assembly GCA_028825345.1). Lineage (GTDB taxonomy): Bacteria > Pseudomonadota > Gammaproteobacteria > Arenicellales > UBA868 > UBA868. The sequence continues at coordinate 626 of JAPKAJ010000330.1, forward strand.
CATCTCGCCGGCACTGGTAGAGGACACACCAAACTCCGACGGCATGGTGATCTCGCCGGTCGCCGCCTTGTACAAACCCTTGCGTGCGGTACCCGCCTGATCAGTCGCACTGGCCAGTTGATCGGCGAGGATAATCAGCACGATCGATGGGGGAATTATCTGTCCGAGAGTACCCGAGGCTGCGATGGTGCCGGTTGCCAACGGCCGTGAATAGTTGTTCTTCAGCATAGCGGGTAGCGAGATCAGACCCATCGCCACCACTGTCGCGCCAACAATGCCGGTCGTTGCTGCAAGCAGTGCGCCAACGAAGACGACAGAAATCCCAAGGCCGCCCGGGACCGGCCCGAACAGCTGCGCCATGGTCACCAGCAGGTCTTCTGCGATCCGCGAACGCTGCAACATGATGCCCATGAAGATGAAAAGCGGAATAGCGATCAAGGTGTCCCGCTCCACCTCCCAGTAGACGCCCCTGAGATTTGTCACCCCCGAAGTCAACCACTCGCCAGGACCGCCATGGGCAAAAAATGCATCCGCATCGCCAATCGCGAGGTAACCCGCAATTGCAGCGAGACTAATCGTGATTATTGCTGACCCCGGCAAAGCAAATGCCACCGGAAATCCCACCCCCAGTGCCAGGGCCATGAGAACGATCAGCAGTGCGAGAAAAACCAACTCCATAATGATCCAGGCTAATCAGGCAGCTGCCGAATCAGTTGTCTCGAGTAGCTCCGAATGCGTCGATGAAGCCGGTTTTCTCTTTCCAGGCTCACCGCGATAGTCTGCTACCGATTCGAGAAAATAACTGACAAACTGCACCGCCATGGTCACAGCGAAAACCCCAAGAAATGCGGCCATCAGATACTTTACGTACATGCCGTAACCAGACTGGGAAACTTCGAAATTCACCACCGGCATATTGATAATCGCCCTCTTGTGACCCATGCCCACGATCATGATTGTCCAGGACATGGACAGGCCCAACACTATCGATCCGACTGCATTGACCAGGCCTTTGCGTTTAGTCTTAAACGTCGAATAGAAAACATCGACCCGCACGTGCCCTTCTTCAAGCAAGGTATAGGCACTGGCAAAAAGGAACAGTGCGCCATACCAGAATCGCACCAAATCGCCCATGAAAGCCTGCTCGTAGGAAAAGACAAAACGTGTAATTACTATGGCAAGTTCCGCCGCCACGATGAGTATAGTCAACCAGATAAAGCCCAGGGTACGCGTGAATGCTGCAATCACGAGACCGACGCCCATCAGCGGCATATGCAAATAAGTGCCACGAAATTCTGGTCGACCCAGCTTTTTGGTCATCTCTTCGCCTACCACTCCAATCAGCAGGCCTTCAACACGTAGAAATGAGACCACCATGTCTACCAGGCCAATCAATAGCACAGCCCAAAAGCATGCCCGGACCAGGAAAATATTAGCATCCGAAATGAGCGCGCTATCTGCCCGCAAGGTCTGCGCTCGGCTAGACAACACATAGATCGCCGCGGCCGCAAAACCGGCGAAGTAAGCCACGAGCTGAATCCAAGCTAAAGGCCCGGCGTTTTCTTGTAACAAGATACCCACAATACCTGGCCAGTCCCGCGTCGTTACCAGATAGTTATTGGCAAGAAACACGGCCAGAACAGCGATCAGGCACCAACTGAATACACGGACCCAGAAGGTAGCCACGTCACTGATGCTTGCAATTGATTCTTGGGCTACAGCCATAACACCAGATAGAAAAAAGGGACGGGGCTAGCGCCCCGTCCCGAACAGACTTGGTTATTTTTTTAATCGGTTATCAGATTCCAAGAATACGGTTTCGTAACGGAGAGTATGCCGCTTCAGCTTTGGCCTGCCAGCTACCAAGCTCACGAAGGGTCGCCTGAAAATGATCATTGATTTTCATGGCCAGCGGGCTGTGATCCCGTACACCTTCGTACATTTCCGCGGAAGCCTCACCAAAACCTTCATAAATATCTTCGCCAAACTGTTTTAGCTCAACACCGTGCTCTTCTACCAATTTGATCAGGTAGGCACCATTATTGGCTTGGCATTCCTCGTATTGCGCCGCATGCTCTTCGTTACAGGCCGCGCTAATGATAGCGCGTTCCCAGTCAGAGAGAGAGCTCCACCATGATTTATTGAAGCACATTTCAACGCCGCCGCCTGGCTCATGAAACCCAGGATAGTAGTAGTACTTGGCTGCTTCATAAAACTTCATGAAGTAATCATTGT
>JAPKAJ010000058.1 GCA_028825345.1 Arenicellales bacterium
CGCCTGTTGGGCCTCATTCGCAAGATCATCGGGGCTCCCGAGCGAGTGCTCGAGCTCTGACATACTCATGGGCCGGCCCTTGCTTAGAATCACCTCAAGGATCTTCCGACGTAACCGTGCTATATTTTTCTCGTCTGTCATATTTTTCTCTTTGTTGGGCCCTACAAACCTTTGGTCGAACACGCCGCTTGAAGCCTGGCGTATTTCGATATCCCAAAGACCCAAATGATGTTTGGCAATTTAAAGCCTGTAGGTAAGGCGATATTCAAGGTTGATGTTGACACGACCAAAGATGCCATCCTGGCGATCCAGGTGTTAACTAAAGATGCTGGCACGCCCCTAGATAACGTAGCGCCTGATGATCTAGTTCCTGCCACGTAATCTGCCACCTACTTGATGTAGAATTAGCGGCCCTGCGGGGTCGCTTTTTTTATCACCAGATTTAAAATATTTTGTACAAATGATGGATAAATCAAGTCGGGGCGCCTTTATCCTTCTATAGTAGTCTTTTGACAATGCCGAGGTGGCGAAATTGGTAGACGCGCTAGCTTCAGGTGCTAGTGGGGGTAACCCCGTGGAGGTTCAAGTCCTCTCCTCGGTACCAGTCGGGTGTCGCAAGCACTACATATAAAGTCTTTCTGAGCGCCCTTTGAAAATACAACCTAAAAACCCGACCACTTAACTGGTCCTGCCCTCCACAGAACCTGGCCAGATAGCTCAAGCTCGATTCTCCTTGGATCGTGGCCGGTTGCCAGTTGATCGGCATCCTAAAAGTGGGTGTTCAGTTTTGTGGAAAAGGATGACGCAAAATTATCGTGTCGTCCCGATCTGGACCGGTTGAAACAATATCCACCGGCACGCCCAGTAACTCCTCTAGTCGGTTCAGGTAGGCGCGGGCAAGGGGCGGCAACTCGTCAATAACCCGAATGGATGCAGTGCTCTCATTCCAACCCGGGACTAACTCGTAAATCGGTTCACAATCCGCAAGGGTAGTTGCTCCCGACGGAGGCCTGTCTAGCACCTGCCCATTAATACGATACCCAGTACATATCGCTAACTCCGAAAGACCGTCAAGAACGTCCAGTTTGGTCACACACAACGAACTGGCACTGTTCAACCAGCAGGCGCGGCGTGCGGATACTGCATCAAACCAACCACAGCGCCGCGGTCGGCCTGTCGTTGCACCGAACTCGTGACCCTTTTCTGCCAGATGGGCTCCAACCGAGTCAAACAATTCTGTTGGGAACGGCCCGCCGCCAACCCTTGTCACATAGGCCTTAATGACTCCGACTACGGTTGACAGTTCAAGTGGGCCTATGCCACTTCCTGAGGCAGCCGCGCCCGCAGTCGTATTAGAGGATGTAACGAAAGGATAGGTTCCGTGATCAATGTCCAGCAATGTTCCCTGAGCACCCTCAAAAAGAACATTTGCATTGGATTTGCAAAGGTCTTCAAGTTCTTGCGATACATCTCCTACTAACGACCCCAAGGCGTCACTCCACGAGTGGCAGGAGGCAACGCTGAGCGCCACGTCAACCGGCTTAGCGGCAAAACGTTCGGTCAGTAGGAAATTATGATAATCGACCAGTTCTTCAACGCGACCCGCGCAACTGTCCGGATCGAGCAACTCGCCGAATCGAATTGCACGCCGTGCGGCTTTATCTTCATATGCCGGCCCGATGCCACGTCCAGTAGTACCGATCGCTTTACTGCCCTTCTTTTTCTCGCGAGCCTGATCTAACGCGACGTGACTGGGAAGGATGACCGGGCAGGCGGCGCTAATCATCAACCGGGTCCGTGCCTCTATGCCCGCGCCTTCAAGAGTATCCAGTTCAGCAATGAGTGCGTCGGGCGCAACCACCACACCATTGCCGATCAGACAACGGACCTGGGGCCTCAAAACGCCAGAGGGAACCAGGTGAAGCACAGTCTTTTGGCCATCAATAACCAGGGTATGCCCCGCATTGTGACCACCCTGAAATCGCACTACAGCCTCGCAGCGTTCGGTCAAAAGATCAACGACCTTTCCTTTGCCTTCGTCTCCCCACTGGATTCCCAGTACAACGACACTGCTTGCCATTTAACGACTTCCTGTTTTGTGTAACTGGTAGGTCTGCGAGTTTTAGTGATCTCGACCGAGATCAGTGCACCAGGTACAACAAAATCAAACCGCCAACCATCGACGCTGCGCCACCCACACGAAGCTGGTTATCGGTAATTTCGGCAAGTGCACTAGCCAAACGGCGATACCGGTCTGGGCTGGCAAACGGTATCAAGCCTTCAATAACCAAGACCAAGGCCAACGCGACAAAAAGATCCTGCCAATCCACCTGGACCGGCTATTCGGCCGCCTCAGGCGAGGCCTGTTTAAAGTAACGGAAAAATTCCGAATCGGGCTTAATCACGAGTAAATTATCGGGACTCGAAAAAGTAGTTCGATAGGCATTTAAACTCCGATACAGGCGGTAAAACTCACGGTCACGATTAAAGGCATCAGCATAAATACCCGTCGCCTCAGCATCCCCCTGACCCTTAACTTCTTGGGCCCCCTGCTGGGCGTTCGCCAATATAATTGCCCGTTGCCGATCAGCATTTGCCGTAATCCGCTCGGCCGCCTCTGCACCGCGGGCGCGTAAGTCCTTGGCCACGCGGGAACGCTCAGCCTCCATACGCTGGTAAACCCGCTCACTGATGTCGGGATCAAGATCTACCCGCTTAAGACGTACATCCAGTACTTCGATACCCAGAGAAGTAATTTCTTCGTCGGTCGTTTTGCGAACGACGTCCATAATCTCAACGCGATCGCCGGAGATAACTTGCTGCACAGAGCGGTTACCAAATTCACGGCGTAGCGCGTCGTTCACTCTCTGAGCCAGGCGGTTCCGTGCGTTGCTGGCTAAACCACCCAGTCGGGTGTAGTAGGCCGCTGCGTCGGTAATACGCCATTTAACAAAGGAATCCACGACAAGGTTCTTCTTTGCCTGAGTCAGATACAACTCCGGATCCGAGTCCATAGTTTGGACCCGGGAGTCAAAATATTGGACGTTATTGATCAGGGGGGTCTTAAAGTGGAGCCCAGGCTCATCGGTCGAACGGACAATTTCGCCAAACTGAAAAACAATCGCCTTTTCCCTTTCGTCGACGTAATACACAGCCGAGGATCCAACGACTGCCACAATAACCAGCAGAACAATCCACATCATATTTTTGCCCATCATTGTGTCAGACTCCTTAGGCGACTAGATCGCTCTTGTCGGCTGCTATCGTTACCTGCCATTGCCCCTGACCCAAATCCGCTCGCAGAATCTGACGTGCCCAGAGTCCCACTAGACCTTTGCTGACCCCTTTGCCGGATCAGTTGGTCAAGCGGCAAGTACATCACATTGTTTCCCCCGTCTCCCTGGTCAATAAGCAGCTTAGTTGAGTTGGCATAAACATCCTGCATCGCATCCAGGTAAAGGCGATCACGCGTGACCTCTGGTGCTTTGGTATATTCGTCAAGTACCTGAAGGAATCGCGAGGCTTCGCCTCGGGCCTGGGCGACCACGGTTGCGCGGTAGGCGGCGGCTTCCTGTCCAAGGCGCGCTGCTCCGCCACGAGCCCTCGGGATAATGTCGTTCTCGTAAGCTTCTGCTTCGTTTTTCAGGCGCTGTTCATCCTCCCGGGCTTTTACTGCATCATCAAACGCCGCTTTCACCTCCATAGGCGGTTGCGCGTTCTGCATCTCAACTGCCTTGATATTTACGCCCGTGTCGTAGCGATCAAGTATTCGCTGTAGGAGGATTTTTGTCTCCTGCGCGATCTCTGCCCGACCGCCGGTAATCGCGAAGTCCATGGTGTTGCGCCCGACGATCTCGCGCACAGCACTTTCGGTTGCGCCACGAACGACAAGATCCGGGGATTCAGCCACGTTAAACAACAGCTCGCGGGGGTCCTTAATGTCGTACTGGACGGCGAAGTGAATATCAATGATGTTTTCATCTGCCGTTAACATCAGCGCTTCCCGCGGTACGCCGGCTATCTGGCTGGAGCGCGAACTAGACCGGTAACCCACCTCTACGGTACGGATCTGCTGAACATTGACTAGCTCGACACTTTCAATCGGGTATGGAAAATGCCAACGCAAACCAGCTTCCTTAATGGTTTTGTAAGCACCCAACCGTAATTCAACCGCTTGCTCGCCCTGCTCTACCACATAGAACCCGGTAGCAAGCCAAAGCACAGCAAGAACCGCCAGGATCGGGCCGATGGCTTTAGCGCTAAAAGAAGGCCCTTTGCCTCCCCCAGATCGGCGGCCAGACCCTCGACCGCCAAATAGGTTGCTTAATTTCTTCTGCAGGTCGCGGATGACTTCATCCAGGTCTGGCGGGCCTTTCTGGCCGTTACCCTGACCCCAGGGATCGCGATTATCTGATCCCGGCTGATTCCAAGGCATGTGGTTTCCACCTCATAAGTTAAGTAGTAAGTTTTGAAAGATTCGGCCTAACAGGCTGGCGCATCCTTAGCCAACTGGGAATTTTACCACGGGCTCGGCCTGGACAGTATTTTTCACAGCATTGCTGACCTTGCTTTGGTTGAAATGATTGACTGGCGCGTCGACCCAGTATCGTTGCTCAAACCCAGGTTCGGCTTCGATCTGCCCTATTGTTGCTGAGTCAGTGCTGATCTGCATTTGCCAAGTGCCGTTTGAATCAATAGTCTCGGCGATCACTTCCGCCAACGCGTAGGCTCGGGCTCTCAGGCGGCCCTGACTTGCCGGTATACGCATTGTGCGGAAGATGCGATTCCGCCCAAGAATACTCGATATGCTTTGTAGTAATTGGGCCATCCCTGCGCCGTTTCTAGCACACACACGCACGCCGTTGCGGCCAAAACCATTGCTACTAATAAGGCCCGGATTTCGACCACTGATGTCAATCTTATTTCTTACGGCCAACCGGGGAATATTGATCGCCCCGATGTCTTCAAGGACCCGTTCAACCTCCGCCTCTTGTTCTCGAGCATCCGGATTTGAGTCATCGGACACATGTAACAATAAGTTGGCCGTAGATACCTCCTCAAGGGTAGACATAAAAGCCTCTACCAGCGCATGTGGTAAGCCGGCAATAAATCCAACAGTATCCGACAGAATGACTGGCCCAAAATCAGGTATATCTAGCCGCCGCATAGTGGGATCAAGTGTTGCAAACAGTTGGTCAGCGGTATACGCGTGCTCGCCAACGAGGGTATTGAAAAGAGAAGACTTTCCGGCATTGGTATACCCGACGATCGCTACTGTCGGAATACCTTCCTTGCGTCGGCGCTGCCGCCGCAGATCGCGTTGCGAGGCAACCCGAGTGATTCGTCTTTGCAGATGACGAATACGCATACCCAACAATCGTCGATCTGATTCAAGTTGCGTCTCTCCGGGGCCTCGCAGGCCGATGCCGCCACGTTGGCGCTCAAGGTGAGTCCATCCACGAACCAGGCGGGTAGACAAATGTTGCAACTGCGCCAGCTCAACCTGTAACTTGCCTTCGGAAGTCCGTGCGCGAATCGCAAATATATCGAGAATTAATCGCGTTCGATCGACAACCCTGCAGCATAGGGTGCGCTCAAGGTTGCGTTCTTGAATGGGTGTAATCGCCTGGTTAACGATAACCAGATCGGCCCCTGAACTTGCAACCAAGTCTGCAATCTCATCGGCTTTACCGCGGCCAACAAAAGTTCTCGAATCAGCAGTGCGCCGGGTCGCCCCGACGCGCCCGCTCACCTCGGCTCCTGCAGAAAGCGCCAGGCCTTCTAACTCGTCGAAATCGGCTGCTAGAACACGTCCTGAAAAACTCTGGTGGACGAGAATCGCCTTTTCGGGCAGAGGACGTGATGAGCCGTTGTAAATCAGCGAGGTCCACCCTGCGTTAACGCCCCGTGAGGCATTGCGATCAAATACCAGGCAAACCTTTCAATGACGGCCGCAACCAGCATCACTAGTGGAAACTCTGATCAGTCCTTACCCGCCTCAATATTGCCGCGATTGTCGCCGTCATCATCATTGCCGCGATTGTCGTCGCCCTCTTCTTCATTAAATGGGATACGAACGGCTCGAGACGGCACAATTGTCGAAATCGCATGCTTGTAGATCAACTGACTTACACTGTTTCGAAGCAATACAACAAAGGGATCGAATGACTCGACCTGCCCTTGCAATTTAATGCCATTGACCAGATAAATTGAGACAGGAATCCGCTCCTTGCGTAAAGTATTTAGAAACGGGTCCTGAAGGGCTGTACTCCTTTGCTGGTTCATGAAAGCCTCCTGTCCGACCGCCAAGATAGCCACCATTTGCAACAAATCACTCCTAAGAATGAAGAAAGCTTGGCACCCAGACGGTTCAGCTCTTTGGGTATTGGGCTTAGGGTTTTGCGGCAGCCGTTATGGTAATCGAATACTTTGATTTTATATTTCAGTCTCTTACTAGACTATTGTAATATTATTCTTTAATGTGGTCGACAACTCCACAATCCCAATGTAAGGCCCTTAGGCGCGTTTTTCAAGTTTTGTTCCGCCCGCGATCACCCCTTTCGCTTCCAGATAGCGGCACAGGGTCGCCACCAAGGTCGGGCTGGTGCCATCAAACCAGGCAGCGCCCGGCTCATTTCTTAACCAGGTCAGCTGCCGTTTGGCTAAGCGCCTGGTCGCCGCGCTAGCACGTTCAACCATGGTTGAATAATCGACCTGTCCCTCGAGGTATTCCCAGACCTGTCGGTACCCCACACTACGCAGCGCTGGCGTTGTCCCGCCTTGCGGCCACTGTTCCTTAAGTTTTTCTACCTCCTCAACCAGTCCATCATCCAACATTCGCTCAAGGCGCTTCGATATCCGCTGGTGAAGCAATTGCCGGTCCGGGATGAATATACTGACTCGAGTGACCTTAACGCCTTTTTCAATCAGCCCGTTCCCTGTTGCCTCCATTGGAACCGGAAGGCCAGTGAGGAGATTGATCTCCAAAGCGCGCGAAATTCGTTGGGCATCCTGCCGATCGATCCGCTGGGCCGCTTGCGGATCCACTTGTTCAAGCCTTGCGTGCAAAGAAGGCCAACCGCGTTGCTTAGCCTGTTTAACCAGTCGCGCCCGCAACGCTGAATTGGCGGGGGGCAAATCCGATAGGCCGCGCAAGAGTGCGGCAAAATAGAACATCGTTCCACCAACAAGCAGTGGAATGCGCCCTTTCTCGAAAGAGTTCTCAATCAACTTGCCGGCTTCGAGGCAAAAATCTGCCGCAGAAAATGGTTGCCTAACGCTTCGGATATCGATCAGGCCGTGAGGAACCTCCTCGAGGACTTTGCCGTTTGGCTTCGCAGTTCCGATATCGAGACCCTGATACACCTGGCTGGAGTCAACACTAATCAGATCAACCGGTAGCCGGGCCGCAAGCTCTATGGCGAGATCGGTTTTCCCGGATGCGGTGCTTCCGGCAAGAAAGATGAGGCCGTGACCGGAGCGGTCAGTTGAAATCACGCGAATCAGTTTGAAAAGCAGAGATCTTTCATGAGTTCGGAATCCGCAGTTTTTGCCCAATTCGCAGAACATCCGACGAGAGATCATTCAACCTACGTATTTTTTCAACTGTCGACCCTAACCTCGCAGCAATTAAAGACAGGGAATCACCCGGGCGCACTTCATACAATTTCTTTTGTTGCCTAACTGGGGGGCAGCGTGGATCCTGATCGCAGTACCTACCCAGACCCCTGAAGATCACTCCAGCGATGCGTTCCTGATGCAAGGCCGTTGCAAGCGCCTTTTCTTCTTTCGCGTTAGTGATGAAACCAGTTTCCACGAGGACCGCCGGAATATCCACCGATTTCAACACTGCAAAACCAGCTTCTTCAACCCGCTTGCTATGCACTTGCCCCGATTTTTTTAGTTCCCCAAGAATCCGTGCCGCCAGGATTTTGCTTTCTTTAACCTTCCAGTCGATACCCATATCCAGGAGCGCCTTCTGTAAAACCGGGTCCTGCTCGCCAATATCGACGCCGCCCGCGAGGTCTGCCGCATTTTCCCGCTTGGCAAGCCACTTGCCCATCTCGCTGCTGGCCCCCCTTTGGGACAATACATAAACTGAACTGCCTCGCGCACTTCGCCGCCTGGCGGCGTCCGCATGAACTGATATAAAGGCATCCGCCTGACGATTCATCGCCAGGCGGACCCGGCCTCGAAGCGTGATGTAATAATCTCCGTCTCGGGTAAGCTGGGCCTGCATCCGTCCATCGTGATTAATTATGCTTTTAAGGCGTCGAGCAATACCCAACGCTACCATCTTCTCGCGCGTGCCGTTTTTTCCGATGGCACCAGGATCCTCGCCCCCGTGACCGGGATCAATAATCACCAGATAATCATCTTTGCGCGTCGTTAATCCGGGCACTGCTTTGACAACACCTTGGCCTGCCTCAAAAAGATCTACAACCAATCGATACGAGTAGGGCAAGTTGGGTTCCAGTACAAAGACCTGATACTTCACCGGCCTTTTCAGATCTAGAACCACCCTCAAAACACCAGATTCGGGCTGGCCCGTGCGCACATCGGTTACTGGGCTGCTACCTCCTCGAGGTTCAGGTAATCCGCCATCCAAAATAGTGTTGTCGATATCGATGACGAAACGATCAGGGCTGGTTAACACAAAGGCCTGAAAGGTCGCAGCTTCCGAGATATCAAACACCATGCGGGTTTTCTCAGGACCGTGCCAAAACCGTCCTCCGGTAATCTTGGTTTCCCCTAACGCCACGGCCGTAACGCCCAAGGCTACCATCAGCAGCGCACTTTGCTTGATGTTCAAGAACTGACGAATGCCTCCAAAGCGCCTACAGTGTGTGGGCCATCCAAAAGCACGGCCCGACCCGATTTCGGGCAGCTGATCTGGACTCGCCATTGAGGATGTGGCAATTTCCCAAATCCTCGTTGGGGCCATTCAATCAGCAATATACTCTCGCCATCTTGCCAATCCCGAATTCCCAGGCTCTCCACTTCCTCTGGATCACCCAACCGGTAAAGGTCAAGGTGATATACCTTGCATTGGGGCACCTGGTACTCTTCAACCAAAGTGTATGTCGGGCTAACAACCCAATCCGGGCAATCCAGTCCTTCTAATACGCCACGCGCAAATGTGGTCTTGCCGCTGCCTAGATCTCCTTCCAGGTAGACGATGTTCCCCGGGGTAAGCCCGCGTCCGAGGCAGCTACCCAATGCGAGCATCTGCTTCTCGTCAGAGACCGTGGCGCGATACTTCATCAGATTTTTCTGGATAATTGCGTAATAGCCGCAGGTACGGCATCAAGTCACTGGCTATCAGCCCAACGGTCCCGCCGGCTCGAGCGACAAGATCGGCGGCTGCCGAATGGATCCATGTCCCAGCCCCGGCGGCTTGCAAGGGAGATAGTCCCTGTGCCCGCAAACTCCCAATCACCCCGCTCAACAGATCCCCCATTCCGGCACTCGCCATTCCCGAATTTCCCCGATCGCAAAGAAGTAAACCCTTCTCATCAGAGCATACCAATGTCCCAGAGCCTTTGAGCACACAGACTGCATCCAATGCTTTTGAGATTGCACGAACTGCCCCAGGGCGGTCACTACTTACGTTCTTCGTCGATTGCCCCAGTAACCTCGCGGCCTCCGCTGGATGTGGCGTGACAACGGCTCCTGGAACGGGCTGCCTGTCCAGAGACAGCAGGTTGAGCGCATCCGCATCGAGCAGGCTTGGGTCGGCTTTATCCAGTATCAATGCTAACAGCGCGGTACCCCATGAATCCCGCCCCAAACCGGGACCCACCACTATCGCATCCATCTGGTCGAGTAGGCCCGTCAGGTCGGCCGGGCCAGATACAGAATGCACCATCAACTCCGGGGACCCGGCCGCAATCGCCGCCACGCTGGTGGGATGACAAGCAATGGTGACCCGACCCGCCCCACAGCGCAACGCCGCCGCACCTGCCAGCCAGGCGGCCCCCGCCATTCCAGGTCCACCACCAACCACCAACAGGTGTCCAGCCTGACCTTTATGAAAACTCGCCTCTCTCAACGGCAGGACAGCTCGAACCCACCGCGAACTAAGGCGAGTCGCAAAATGCGGCTCGATCCGGACGCTCTCGCCCACACCCAGATCATCGAATAGGATCTCGCCGGCACAGTCCGGCCCGCGACCGGTAAATAACCCAATCTTAAGGCCGATAAAAGTCGCGGTGACATTCGCCTTAATTAACGAGCCAGCGGCTGCCCCGCTATCGGCCAAGAGGCCAGAAGGAATATCCACAGAAAGACAGGGTGCATCGATAGCGTTCATCTTGGCGATTATTTCGGTGAAAGGCGCGCGTGGCTCACTACTCAGCCCTATTCCAAGCAATGCATCGACCACGACATCAGTATCACCTAGAGCGCCGGCATGGTAAGGAATAAGCTCTGCGCCGGCATCGCGAGCTCCGGTCAGCGCGGACCGGGCGTGGGCGCTACGCGGCTCTGCGTGCTGAATCAGTTGAACCTCGAGTCCGGCTTTTGCTGCCAAAGCACCGATCACATACCCATCCCCTCCGTTATTGCCGGGGCCGCAAACAATGCTGATCCGCCGAGCCTTTGGCCACCTTCCGCGCAAAATACGATATGCGTGAAGACCGGCGCGGTGCATTAACGTCCCTGCAGCAGTTCCTGTGCTGAACACTCGTTGTTCTATGCGCCGAACCTGCTCGGCGGTGTAAAGTTTCGCGGGCAATGAGCTCATCGCGATATCATAGCCTGATGAGCACACTATCGGTTGAACACCTCAACGACCTGAAGAGTCAGATTCATCAATGGGCGAGAGAACTCAATTTCGATGGGTTCGGCGTCTGTGACGGCAATCTGGAACAGGCGGCACCCGCTCTAGCCAGTTGGCTGGCCAGTGGTTGGCATGGCGAAATGAGTTTTATGGCAAGACACACCGACAAGCGCAGCCAGCCGGATCGGCTCGTACCCGGGATCCATCGTGTCATCAGCGTGAGACTCAACTATTTTCCAAGCCAGGGAACTCCTCCCATTGATGTTCTTCAAGACCCCACTTTGGGCTATATCGCTCGCTACGCACTCGGCCGGGACTATCACCGTCTGATACGGCGAAAACTACAGCAACTGGCAGACCGCATCACGGAATCCGTCGGGCCGTTTCGGTATCGCGCATTTGCCGACAGCGCGCCTGTAATGGAAAAGCCCCTGGCCCAGGCCGCCGGGATCGGCTGGATCGGAAAACATACAAATTTGCTCAACCAACATCAAGGTTCCTGGTTTTTTCTTGGGGAGTTGTATACCGATCTACCTTTGCCAGTCGACGCACCCGCGAGCAACCACTGTGGCTCGTGTACTCAGTGCATCGATGCCTGCCCTACCGGAGCACTGGATCACCCCTACCAACTTGATGCGCGCCTATGCATTGCTTACCTGACGATAGAGCATAAGAGCGCTATACCAGAGCCGCTACGGCCATTAATTGGCAATCGAATTTTTGGTTGCGACGACTGTCAACTGGTCTGCCCACATAACCGGGAAGCACCCGTCGGTGCAATGGATTTTTCTGCCCGCCATGATCTGGACGCAAGCGCTTTACTTGACCTGTTTCAATGGAGCGAGATCGACTTTGATT
>JAPKAJ010000331.1 GCA_028825345.1 Arenicellales bacterium
GTAGGCCCATCGTTAGCCTCAGTAAAGATCGGAAAGACGTTTTTCTCGATCGCGGCCTCGCGATCTGTAACTCCTGGCGTGACTACATCCCGGTGAAATGATCTTTTTAGTCGGCTAAGTAACTCAGGATGAACCTTATTTAAGTGGTCATGGACCGCCACCACTGAGGTCAACCTCGAGCCACCTCCAACTGGGGCCTGGCGAATACAGACAAGCCCAACCCAACGAGGGTGGGTCTCAAGCCTAGAACTATCCGTATGGACAGATGTATCTGCCTTGGTCTGAGAAATCGGAATGGCCTTTTCCAAATGTGATTCACCTGTATCGGTCACGTCATAAAGTGCGCCATAGGTATCCTCCACAGTGCCGATACAACTGCCTATGGAGAGGTAAAGCCTTCGCAACGCACTTTCATCAAGGCAGCCGAGGCCGCGGATAAATGCCACGCCCATACCATGCCGCAATTCATCTATGACCGGCTGACACCAGCCCTGCAAGGCAGAGCCGGAAGTGTGCGCTAGTTCTGCAGATGCCTTGAAGATCCAACAGTCTGTTGCAGCAAGATCCGAGGCGCTCCATCCTTTAAATCGTTGCGCTGGAGTGTTCATACGGATAAACGAAAAAGGATATGTAGGGGTATTCCAATGAGGGGGGAGAAAAATTCTGGATCAACCGCCAAGTGATCATCCGTGACACCGAGTTCTTCCAACTCAGGCAAGCGCTCCCAGCCAGTATTTCTCAGCGCCTGGAAGTAGTCAGCCAGAGTCTTATGCACCGAGCGTATCTCGTTGCTGACGCCATCGCGTCGCCAGATCTTGCCTTTGAACATTGCATCACTACCGCCAAGGTAGGTGTGTTGATCTGGCTCGATATAAAAGGGAGGTTCAGCGCGGCGCAAAAATGCCAGGCTGGGATGTGGCACGGTAAATACGAAAATTCCACCCGGCTGCAAAGCCTCACGCACTCGAGACAAAATCCGCTCCATAGCTTCGATAGTTAGGTAATTAAACAAAAATACTGCGACGGCAATGTCACAACTGCCGCTTGGCAGTTGCGCAGCATCGGATAGATCAGCCGCCAGATAATGCAATGGCCCACCTGCCTCAGCCGCGAGAGAGCCGGCCTGTTGGCGAGCAAGATGCACCATTTCAGTTGACAGATCAAATCCATCGACCCGGTCAGGGTTACCTTGAGCCAGTTGACGTCCTACAAATCCCTCGCCACAACCTAAGTCCCAAACGTGTCGGCCAGAAACGTCGCCGACAGCTTGAAGAACCCGGGGTCGGGCGGTGAAGTCACTGAGCAGCAACTGTTCCTGACGACTCCATTTTCCTGCGGACGCATCGTAGAGGTCACGGGTCCCACTCATAATATTCTCCTTGCTTGCTCCTGGCTCCTTGCTTGTTCCGGGTCAAGCGCCCGTTGGTAAAACCAGTTCCAAACCGAATCTCGTAGAGTCAAGGCTTTGTGCATTCCCTTCGCCAGGTCGGCACGCTCTGCGGGAGCATCGGCGAAAGCAGCTGCGATAGCTTTCAAGGTGGCCTGGTGGTGGTCATCTACAGCTGTATGGAGAGGAAAGAAAACACTATCTCGAGAAGTCAAGGTTTCCATATGTTTTATAGCATCAACAAAGTGCCCATAGATGCTCTGAACAATTGTTTCAGTTCCCAATCCAAGAGCGCCAACGGCTTCAGCCGGTGAGCCGCTGGTCAACATAGTAATGAAAAGCTCGCGCCAGCATACCACCTCGATATGATCATCGGCGAACGCAGTGTTAGTTACGCCGAGTGCGTCACGAAAGCGTTTGAACAGTTCCGGGTGGGGGATTCCAACAATCCATTCAGGTTGCACACCGTACTCGCGCAACTCATCGAGTTCCTCCTGCCCATACTCACCTGCTTCTTCTGTCAGGTTTTCTAACAAAGCGTTTCGATGATCTGGGTTTTCAAGCCGCGAAATCAGCGCGGTAAGATAGCGAGGAAAGTGTGCCGAGTAACCGTAGTAATGTTGGGCAAAATCAGCAAGAGCAAAACGCACATCTGGTAACTCCCCAGAACTAAGTGCCGCCAAGTAAGGATGTCGGACGGCCCTATGCCCCAAAGCTTGGGTTGCTAAACCGTCAACATACTCAATTGGTGTCCGTTTATCCTCAATGACCTTCTTTGCCAGACGAGCGTGCTGCTGATCTATGAGGGCTTCAATCAGCGCATTGAGCAAAAGAGGTTGGGCGCTGAGCGCTCGAAACGTGGGCTCGCGCTCCAACACGAGAACAGAACAATTTGTATCGGCCCGGACTGTTGCCGTCCGCGGGCGATTATCCAGAAAAGCCATCTCGCCTACCACGTCACCAACGGCCAACTGGATGACTTGTTGCGAAAACTCAACCTTTAGTGATCCGGAGAGGAGAACGTAGAGCGTATTGTCGACCGATCCACTACGAATAATCGCAGCACCAGTCTCGAACTCCTGCGTGGAGCCAACGGCACGCAATGAATTCTGAAGATCTACCGGCAGTGTTTCGAAAAAACTCATGACTGATTGTTAAGACCGCGGATTAATTGGACGGGCAAGAGTTCAGTATTAAGGCAGAGCCAGTAATGAAGTGCAAGAACCTCCGATACCCTAGTCAGCCAAAGCGCCTGCAGCGCTTTCGCAAGGCTGATCAAAAAAGCCTACCAGGCGAGCCTACTTGGTTGCCGCCACTTATGTTAATGGCACTAATTTCAGCGAAACCGGCAATGGCGGGCCCGTTGGTTATACTGATGAATCATTTGGCAGTGCTCACTGAAAGCGAATGCCTATTTCTCGGCGCCGAAGCCAGATGGCGCCAGAGCTTG
>JAPKAJ010000059.1 GCA_028825345.1 Arenicellales bacterium
CAATAGAACAGCCAGCCATCGAATCAATTTGGTCATGCTCTAACGTTGCGCCAAGAGGGTTTGAAACCGAGCCAGACTCGAGCGCTGGGCCCATCGTCGCCACAACCAAATTCCAAGCAGGCCAGCCAGCGCGATTCCATAATTGAGGTATTCCCACCAGGCCTGCTCACCCGACGCCATTGACGTGAGAGTCCGTGAGAACTGGGTTCGGCCCCGAATGCTAAGAAGCCCCTGGTCTTCGAGCGATAAGTCAATGACGTTTTGCATGAATTCAAGCTGTTTCGAGTAGAACGTACCCATCCCTTCGGAGATCAGTGTCAGTGCGAGATCACTCGCGAATGCATTGGAACCGACCAGGACGATTCGAGCGGAGGATGGGGAACGTTCGATCACACTGCTGACTACTGGGCGGCTACTTGCCGTGTTGTTAGAGTCACTTGGATCGTTCTCTACCGCCTTCTGATCAGTATTGCTGGAAGTTGCCACGAGCGGGGAGACCTTGTTTTTGAAGTAGGACTCAAAGGGTCCCTCCACGGCGACTGCAAGCGGTTGACTCGCCCTGTCTGGAGCGACGGCAAAACCACCATCCGGGAATTGTTTGTAGTCCGGGATCACCGCATCATCGGGTGAGATCCAGCTGTCGGGTGAACTTTTTAGCAGCACGATCGACTTACGTGTGCTGCTTGAAGCTTTGTCAATGGAAACCGGGGAAATCCAGTTGACAGTCAGTTGATCCATGCCCGCAGTAATCAGGCTGTCCGGGTTCAATTGGTCGCCCCGCAGATCCGGAAAGAGGGGGTAAGGTAAGCGCTGAATCTCCTGCACGGGGACAGTGCCGACGTACCGTTCCACCGGCACTGGAAACATGGTATTTACAGGGTCCATGACCAAGCCAGCACCAACCTCGAGACCCTGATGTGCAAGCCACTCTTGCAGGCCGGATTGATGTGCCCGTACTTCAAAATCGGTCGCGACGTGGATGCCCCGAGCTGAGGTGGCCAGGAAAACGGTACCTCCCTGCATTAAGAACTGGTCAATTGCGAACACCTGTTTTTCGTCAAGGCGAGATGGGGCGACGACCACCAGCAGGTCAGCGTCTTCTGGCACCCGTCCACTCCTTAGATCAGCATTGGTCACTCGGTTGTTTTCCATCAAAGCATTGCTGAGATATTGGTATCCGACAGAAGTCGGGCCTGCGGGCGGCTCAAACAGGGCAACAGTCTTGAGGAAACCGGGCGCCAAGCGCTTTAGACTGGCAATCAGCGTACGTCGGATGGCTTCTTGACCCAGGTCTTCTGGCAGCGGCACCTGAATTGCTTCTCCTCCTCGCTCCATCAACATCGAAAACCAAAATGGCGATTGATCGAAGAGCTCGGCACGCTGGGGGCGAAAGCCATAACGTTCACTGATTTGCCGGGCTAGGGCTCCTCCCTCTGCATCCGGGTCGGAGATGGATATGATGAATGTGCTGTCTGATTCGTTCTGTAGCTCTGTCAGTACCGTTTCCAGGTCGTGGCGCAGCGTGGATAGTGAATCGGGAAGTTGATTTGCCGGTGAAATATACCCCCGGAAGGTCACTTTTCCGGTGAGCGAGTCAAACAGATTTCCGCCTGCGCGAAAACTGGTCAATACCTTTTTGATGCTGCTAGTAATGGAGTACTCCGGGTTCTTGAGTGCCACCTCCAGGCCTTCACTACTGCCCGCCTTGAACTCGGTGAGTTCTTCGAAATCCAGTGTTTCAATCTGATCCGCATACGACACGACGATGTGAAAGTAGGAATTTACGACTCCGGATTGGTGCCGGCTCGCTATCTGGAACGGTATCGGCCTAATGCCGTACTTACTTGCAGCCTCTTCTTCCAACGCTTGATTTGTGTGTGGATCAACAAATTCGACTCGCACCTTGCCCCGGCCAAGCTCGGCATATTCCTCCAATAGATCGTGAATTCTAGGAACCAGTGGGGCCAATAACGGATGAGTCTTGGCCGAGAAATAACCACGGATCAGTAGCGGCTCCTGCAGCTGACTTAAGTACCGTTCCGTGGCTTCCGAGAGTGAGTACATTTGCTCCCTAGTGATGTCCACGCGGGCCCAGCTAATTGGCTGAAGCCAGAAGTTGGCGGCAACAAGATTGGTCACAGCGAGCACGATCGCGCACCACCAGCGGATATGATGACGACGCCCCGGGTTTCCCGCCCAACAGATCCTCTCTAGTGAGAACAGGTTGAGTGTCAGGAAAACGCCGACAATAGAGGCATAAAAATACAGGTCTCGTAAGTCGAGAACGCCGCGGGTCACCGAATCAAATCGAGAGCCTGTGCCAAGCAGCATTAGGAATCCACCAATGTGATATCCGAATAAACCGGTAATCATTGGTGATCCGATCAAGTAAAAAGCAGCGCAGACCACTGTAGTCAAGATCCAGGCGACGATCGGATTATCTGTTTGGACGCTCATGTAAACGCCAATCGACAGGTAGGCGCCAGCCAAAAATAGTGCGGCCAGATAGCCCCCAATGACCGGGCCCCAATCCATAGGTCCTAACAGCGAAACCGTGACCGGTAATGGAATCGTAAGAGCCAGCGCTACCGCCACAAGCATTAGACCGGAGAGAAACTTGCCGAGTACCAGATGCAGCCGGTTGACTGGACTGGTTAACAGATTCTCAATCGTGCCCGCCCGCCGCTCTTCAGACCAGGTTCGCATGGTCAGGGTTGCGGCCAGAAAGATGAGCAGCATTGGCAACCACTTGAACAACGGCCGCGCATCGGCGATGTTTCTGGCGAAGAAAGTTTCGATCCAGAAAAACAGGAACAGCATTGCCGCGAGGAAAGCGCCAAGGAATAGCACCGCCGCCGGCGAGGCGAAAAACTCGGTAAATTCCTTTCGTATGATTCTTGCAGTTTCTGACATCTTAGGACTTCTGTTCAGGCTGGGGTTCATTGACAGCAGCAAAAACACTCTCCAGGGTTTGTCGTTCGGGCTGCAGAAGGTGCAGTTTTAAGCCCGCTGCATGAATCGCCTGTGCAATATCCGATGCACAATCGCGCGACACGTCCACCACGTAGTGGACGAGACCATCGTTTGTGGCCCGCTGCGTTATTCTTTCGACCCCCGGGATACCGCCCAACACGCTTTTCCCATCGGCACTGACAACGATGAGCAAGCGCTGATTTTGCTCCAGATCTTCGATCCTTGAATCAAGGGCAAGCCGTCCCGCGCGCAGGATCAAGACCCGCTCGCAGACCGCTTGCACTTCCTGCAGGATGTGAGTCGAAATGAGGATGGTTGACTGTTTGGCCAGATCTTTGATGAGTGAGCGCATCTCGAGGATCTGGGTGGGATCGAGCCCATTGGTTGGTTCATCCAGGATCACGATTTGTCGCTCGTGGAGGATTGCCTGGGCAACGCCCAGTCGCTGACGGTACCCTCGGGACAATGTTCGGATCATTTGGGTTGCTCGATCTTTTAGGCCCGTACGCTGTATTGCGCGAACGACCGCACTGTCGCGTTCCGAAGGGCTAAGACCGTGTAGGCAGGCCTGATAATCTAGGTAATCCGCCACGTGCATATCGGGCCAGACCGGACAATTCTCAGGTAGGTATCCAATGCATGCCTGGGCTAAACGAGTTTGCTCACCAATGTCCAAGCCGTTTAGTGTGATCTGCCCAGCCGTCGGCTCAAGAAAGCCGGTTAACATCTTCATGATTGTGGTTTTGCCCGACCCATTGTGACCGAGCAAGCCGACCACCTCACCTTGAGCAATTTCGAAACTAACGTCATCTACGGCGATCGTACTGCCGTAACGTCGGACAAGGTTCTGGGCAACGATCATCATGCGCTCGGCCCGATAGAGTCTTGATGAGAGAGATCGAAGTGATTCATCAGCTTGATCATTTCCGACTTGTTACCGAAGTACTGCACGGTTGATGACCATTTCCGCAGCCAGTGTCCCGTCAAATGCGGCCAGCACATTCTGGGCTGCGATCTGCGCCACGCGAACGCGCGACTCGCGTGTTACCCCGGCGCAATGGGGGCTCAGTACGATGTTATCCAGCCCGAGCAATGGATGATCCAGTTTGGGAGGTTCTTGCTCGAACACATCAATACCGGCTCCTGCAATGTTGCCCGAAGAAAGCGCTTGGTAGAGATCCGCCTCGTTGATGATGCCGCCTCTCGCTGTGTTGATGAGTATTGCTGATGGCTTCATGGCATTGAGTTCTTCTCGTCCAATCAGGCCTAGCGTTTCGGTGGTTTTGGGACAATGAATGGTAACAACGTCCATTTGCGGCAGAATGGCTCGAAGATCGGTGACGACTGCGCCACCCGCTCGGCGGATAACGTCCGGGTCAATGTACGGATCAATAGCATAAAGATCCATATCGAAAGCCCCCGCCCTCGCAGCAACCCGACTGCCGGTTCGGCCAAAGCCGATGATCAGAAGAGATTTTCCTTCAAGGCAGGAGGCTGCCGGTTGCTCCCGAAAGTCGAATCGACCTTCCCGCGTGGCTCGGTCGTAGCGAAACCCCTGCTTGGTGAGCGCTAGAATGAGATGCATTGTCTGCTCGGCGACCGATACGGCATTGCCGCCTACGGCCAGTGCCAGCGGAATTCCTCTGGCGGTGAGCGATTTAACATCGACATTGTCGTAGCCCACGCCGTGGCGGGAGACCACTTCAAGCTCTTGGGCCGCAGCAATGACCCGTGGTGTGATAGCAGCAGTGCGCACCAGCAAGCCATGGGCTTTTTGCACTGCTTGGCACAGATTTTCTTCTGAGACATCGCTGATAATCTCGCATTCAATGTCTGAGCGAGCTTCGAGGACCGAAATGCCTGCAGAATGAACAGCGCCGATGACAACGACCTTACGAGGGTTCACGTTCTTTCCTGTCGGAGACTTCCAATTTGCACTCGCCCCAACTTACCCTAGTATCGCTTCGGCTTCAATTTCTACCTTGAGTTGCGGCGTGATGAGCGCGGAGACTTCAACCAGCGTCGATGCAGGGCGGTGCTTTCCAAAGTAATCCTGGCGCAGCGGGTTAATTTTGGCCCGGTCGTTGATGTCGGTCAGAAAGACCTGTACCTTCACGATATGTTCGGGAAGCCCGCCCGCTGCCCGCAGGGCGCGATCTAGCCAATCCATGGCAACCTCAAACTGGTCCACGACATCCTCGGGGATCGACCCGTCTTTGCGAATCCCCACCATGCCGGACACCCAGACTCGATCACCAGCACGAACCACATGACAGTAATGGCTGACGGGCGCTGGCAGGTTATCCAGCAGCAGTCTTTCAATTTCGGGCATATTCGATCTTTAACATGGTGGGTTGGAATTATGGGCGGCGCTAAGACGGTAGCATGATCATGGCGTGCGCACCAGATGGCGAGGGACGATATGAAACTCTCACAGAAGCGCCGTACCCAAGATAGCCCCATTGTACTAGCATGATCTTATGAGAGCCCGCCCGGTACAAGAAAAACTCCTCGCTGGTCGTTGGGCGTTGTTTCGAAATCCAGAGTTCTTGCGCCTGTGGGGTATCGGTGCGGTATCCAGCACTGTCAGGTGGCTCGAGATGCTGGCGGTCGGCGTGTTTGTCTTTGACTTGACAGGCTCGCCTTCTCAGGTGGCATTGATGTTGATTTTGCGCATGGTCCCGCTGGCCTGTTTTGGCATTCTGGCGGCGGCTATCGTAGAACGGGTCGGTCATCGGCGTATGCTGATGTTTGGGGTCATCGTAATGATCGGCGTGTCGGCATTACTCGCATTTCTCAGCACAACGGAACAGATTCAGCTTTGGCACATTGGTATTGGCGCGTTTGTGAGCGGAATGTTCTGGGTGCTGGACTTTCCGGTTCGAAAAACATTGCTGGGCGGGGCAGTGGATGCGGGCTCGATAGGGCATGCTATGAGCCTGGACACCGTGACCAACAACGGAACCCGGATGCTGGGCCCCATTCTTGGGGGAGTGTTCTTGCAATGGGTGGGGTTAACCGGCGTGTATGGGTTTGCTGCGATGGCCTATGTGTTGGCGCTGCTTTGGACCATATCGCTTCGCCCGAAAACCCGTTCGCCTCGGCACAGTGACTATGGAGTGTTTTCCGCCATTACACGAAGCCTGTCGCTGCTGAAAAGCCAGCCGCTACTGGCGGGGGTCTTGATGGTTACCGCGGTGTTCAACTTATGGGGTTTCCCATTTGTTTCCATGATTCCGGTGATCGGCAAGGAAACTCTCGGGTTGGACTCGTTTCATGTGGGTTTGCTGATGAGCGCCGAGGGTTGTGGCGCCCTGGTGGGGGCGTTGCTGATTGTAGGCGTGGGCCAAGTGCGTTACTACCGCAGGCTGTACATATGTGGAATCAGCTTGTATCTCGTGGTTGCAGTGATTTTCTCGCAAGTGACCTTTTCCGCAGGCGCTGCAGTATGCCTGTTGCTGGTTGGCTTGGGTGTTGCGGCCTTTGCGGCAATGCAGAGCACGCTCATTTTGCTAAAAGCGCCGGAGGAGGCTCGCAGCCTGATGATGGGCCTTCTGTCTGTCTGCGTTGGCATGGCGCCCATTGGATTTCTTCACATCGGTTTGTTGGCGGATTGGCTCGGGGCCCGCGCTGCTATCGCCATTTTAGCCAGTGAAGGCATCGTGGCACTTTACTGGGTGCTGCACAAATGGCCTTCACTCTTGGATTTGGAGTATCTTTCAAACAAACAGGGGTGAATTCGACACCCAAGGAAGCCTTAATGCCCATAGTAGAAATTCATACAGATCAGTATCGCGTGCCGCTGGAGACGCCACTGTCCGATTCGACCCACGGAGAGATGTCTGACTTTGGGCTGGTTGTTGTCCGACTGGTAGACGAACGTGGGCAGATTGGCCTGGGCTACACCTATACCGTGAACAACATTGGAACCGGTGCGATCTGGAAAATCATCGACTCGGATCTAGTGCCTCTTTTGCAGGGGGCAGACCCGGGTGCTATCGATACACTCTGGAAAAAGATGTGGTGGCGACTGCATTTTGTGGGCCGCGGCGGTATGGCCTCATTTGCCATGGCTGCAGTCGATATTGCACTGTGGGACTTGCGCGGTCAGCGCGAGTCACTGCCACTGTGGCGATTGTTGGGAGGGGATTCTGCAGAAGTGCCCGCCTATGCCGGTGGCATTGATCTTGATCTTTCTGTGCAAGGCCTCTGCGCCCAGGCGGAGGGTTTTTTGGATCAGGGGTTTCATGCCATCAAGATGAAGGTTGGCAGGGCTCGACTATCAGAGGATGTCGAGCGGGTGAGCGCCATGCGAGAACTTCTTGGCCCCAACTTTCCGTTGATGGCAGACGCGAACATGCGATGGAGCACTGATCAGGCGATTGCTGCCGCGGATGCGCTGGAGAAATTCAACCTCTTTTGGCTGGAAGAGCCCATTGTCCCTGAGGACCTCGCGGGGCACGCGAGGCTCGGACGGGGAACCAGGGTTCCCATTGCCACCGGCGAGAACCTGCACAGCGTTCACGAATTTGAGCACCTCATGACTTACGGGCATGTCGATTTTCCGGAACCGGACGCGGCAACGCTCGGTGGTATTACGCCGTGGATAGAAGTGGCCAAAATCGCGCAAGATAGAGGTCTGCCGGTGACATCCCACGGGATTCACGATATACACGTTCATCTACTTGCAGGAGTCCCCAATGCATCCTATCTCGAGGTACATGGATTCGGCCTGGAACGATTTCTCGAGCAGCGATTACAATTGAAAGACGGCAAAGCAATTGCACCCGACAGCCCGGGTCACGGCGTGGCTTTGGATCTCGACGGGTTGCGACCGTTTCGACAGGCTACTGGCTCGAGCCATGATTGATCGAAGCGGGTGATAATTTGCTTGTGTAAGTGGACATGCATCGAAGGGTGCCAGGCAAGATAATAAAGAGGAATTGACCGACATGAACCAAATTGATCTTTCCGGGCGTACGGCGGTGGTAACCGGTGGTGCGCAGGGGATTGGGTTAAGCATCATTACCCGATTTTTGGCGTCTGGAGCAAAGGTGAGCTTGTGGGATCAGGACGCCTCTTTGCTGCAAGAAACGTGCGCGCAACTGGAATCACAAGGGGCCGTACACTCGGTTGCGGTCGAACTTACTGATCCTCAAGCGGTCGCCCAAGCGACTTCTGAGACAGCCAGTGCACTGGGCGGAATCGATATTTTTGTTAATAACGCCGGGATTGCTGGCCCTACCGGGCCTTCCTGGGAATATCCACTGGAAGATTGGCAACGCGTGATCGACGTCGATCTTAACGCCGTGTATTACTGCTGCAGGGCTGTTGTTCCTATTATGCGAGAACAGGATTACGGCCGTATCGTCAACGTGGCATCGATAGCGGGTAAAGAAGGTAATCCCAATGCTGCGGCATACAGCGCCGCAAAGGCCGGCGTGATCGCATTAACCAAATCGATAGCCAAAGAAACGGCGGACAAAAACCTTTCTATAAATTGCATTACGCCCGCCGCCGCCCGAACCCGTATCTTTGATCAGATCAGCCAGCAACATATCGACTATATGCTGTCCAAGATCCCGCGCGGGCGGTTTGTCCAAGTTGAAGAGATTGCAGCGATGGTCGCCTGGCTTGTATCCGAGGAGAATTCCTTTACAACCGGTGGCGTGTTTGATCTGAGTGGCGGACGGGCGACCTATTAGGTTGCGCTCAATGTTGCCCCTGCGACCACGAGCGCCGCTTGCAGAGCGGCTTCAGCTTCAGTGGCCGATCGGCCGGAGATAATTAACGAACATGCGAATTGCAATCATGGGTGCGGGCGGTGTGGGTGGTTTTTTGGGAGGAAAGCTGGCGCTTGCAGGAGGAGACGTGGTGTTTGTCGCCCGGGGCAAGCATTTAGAGGCGCTGCGTACACACGGGCTGCGTATTGTTGGTGCAGAGGAATTCACCGTCTCACCCGTTACTGTGTCGGATCAACCCCAGGTGCTGGGCGAGGTGGATGTCGTTCTTTTTTGCGTCAAGCTCTATGACACCGAGAGCGCAGCAGCCCAACTGGAGCCGCTACTTGCAGATCATACGGTGGTGGTTACGCTCCAAAACGGGGTCGAGAGCCTGCAGCGAATCGGCAGCGTGATTGGCAAAGAGCGGGTACTGGCTGGCGCTGCCTATTTTCCGGCCAGCATCAATTCACCGGGCGAGATCATCTTTAAGGGCTCAATTCCGGGTAAGCCGCTGGTCGAGGTGGCAGAGCCACAGGACGGTTCGAGTGACCGTGCAGAACAATTGATTCAAGAGATGCAAAATGCCGGGATTGCAGCTGCCCTCAACACAAATGCAAACCTGATGCTGTGGGAAAAATTTTGTTGGATTGCAGGTGTGAGCGGTGTAACGGCTGTAACTAGACAGCCGATTGGCATCATACGGGCTGACCCCGACATGCGCTCTTTGTTTGCTGGCTGTATCCGCGAGTGCGTGGCGGTGGGGCGAGCTGTCGGGGTGCCGCTCGATGCAGCCCTGGAGGAGCGGTTGATGGGCCTGCTCGAAACCAATCCGGCGCAGGGTACGAGCTCTTTATTTGTTGATCTGGAACGGGGCCGGGCGCTCGAGTTGGATGGATTGTCGGGCGCCGTTCAGCGGCTAGGGCAGGAGTACGATGTGCCTACGCCGGTGACATCAGCCGTCTACGCTGCTCTGAAGCCGTTTCGTACAGGCGATACAGCACACTCATCTGCCAAGCGCCCCTGATCGGAGTCGACATTCGTTAGACGCAGCGGCCGCCATCCACCTCCATGGTTATGCCGGTGATGAAGGCGGCGTCGTCGCTGGCTAGAAACAGCGCTGCTGCGGCCACATCGGAAGGGGTTGAAAAACGCCCTATGGGAATCGTGGCTTCGAACTTTTTCCGGTTCTCTGGGGTATCGGGAACGCCCATAAAGGTCTCGAGCATTCCGGTCTCTCCTATCACCGGGCACAATGCATTGATGCGGATCTGATCGCTCGCGTACTCGACCGCCAATGCTTTGGTAAGGTTGCTTACCGCCCCCTTGGAGCTGCAATACACAGCAAGGCCGGGCCGTGGCCGAAGCGCCGCTGTGGAAGAGGTATTAATAATACAGCCGTGACCTTGCTTCTGGAAAGTGGGGATAACTTCCTGGATAGCGATGTAAACGGCCTTAACATTAACGTTATACACTCGATCGAACTCTTCCTCAGTGACTTGCGTAAAATTTTTATTCGGATGCGAAAAACCGGCATTGTTGATCAAGATGTCGAGTTGTCCAGAATGTGCCACGGCCTTTGCAATCATCTGTTGGGTATCAGATCGCGATGTGACATCTGCATGAACGTATATCGCATCCCCGCCAGAATCTCTAATCTCGCTTGCCGTTGATTCTCCGGCTTGGTCGTTGACATCAGCGACTACCACCGAAGCGCCCTCGCGCGCGAAGCGCTGGGCAATGCCGGCGCCGAATCCAGAGGCGCCTCCGGTCACGATAGCCGTCTTATTTTCTAATCGCATGAGTACTTTCCTTTAGTGAACAATGGTTATCGAGTAATGGCCGAATCCGGTCAATCAGGAAATAATTGTTGGCAACATGTTGATTAATGGTTACCCTGCTTAGGGTCGACCGAGATCATACATTACCTATTAAGTTAACGAAATAGAGCCTGTGCCGGGCCATTTAATGGAAATGTCTGCGGGCGAAACGGATCACTAGGGTTTGTGATGAGTAATCCCTTAACATCAACACATGCATTGATTTAATGGCAATGAAAGCACAACAAAGAACTCCACAGCCCGACACGCCTCCTGGCTGCTTTTCCCTGACAGGATTAAGATAGCGGTATGAAGGTGCTTTACACATTTGTTTGCCTACTTCTTGTCAGTCATTTCGCACAAGCCGGAACAACGTTATCGCCGGAACAGGAAGCGGCTTATAAGCAGGGTTTGGAGCGGCCAGCCGTTAGGGCAATTCGCCAATATATTGACGACTGTCTGGCTGAAAAGCCGAAAATTGGTTACCCCTGTGAATTTACATGGGATACAGTAAAAGGGAAGTCGATAGAGGAGTTAGGGGTCGATAAAATACGTGGTCGTTTTATGGTTTTGAGGTTTGCACCATTCGACTCCACAGGAGAGGTGTCTGCCCGTGGCGATCTGGTTACGGTGCTATTTGATGCTCCACCACATTGGATGTTTACGGTATCCGTGGTTTATCAGGGCGAAGAAAAATATCCGGTCATTCTAGGATTTTATCCGGTTGAAATGACACCGGAAAAACGGCAAAAGTTAGCAGACGATCTAAGCGTCTATCTCAACGATAATTCGTTTACCCGATAGTTATTTCGAGCCCCGCTACCTTGGTTTCTTTTGTGGGACAAGAATAGGGATCCAACATAAGCCATAATTATTCTTTCTGCGTTATCTTAACCATACTTAAGAAGGAAAATTATTCTTGATATCTTGCTTGTGCTAACGCCAATGCTAATGCTAAAGCACTAGCTGATCTTACTGTCATGCATGCCCTCTTACCAAGATTCCAGTATCTTCCTGACTATCAAAGGTGGGGTAGTCGGTCTAACAGACTTTGCG
>JAPKAJ010000332.1 GCA_028825345.1 Arenicellales bacterium
GTCAAATTTGCTGACATTCTATTTATCGCTGTAGGTACACCACTGGGGGAAAATGGCTCGGCTGATTTGGCACATGTGCTTGGGGCAGCAAAGGGCATTGGGGAGCTTCTTTCGGATCCGTTGGTGATAGTGAACAAGTCGACGGTACCTGTAGGTACGGCTGCACGAGTGGAGGAGACTATTCAGGCCGAGCTAGACAAACGTAGTATTGTTGTCGATTTCTCGGTAGTCTCAAACCCGGAATTTCTAAAAGAAGGCGCAGCAATTGAGGATTTTTTAAAGCCCGACCGCATAGTCATCGGGACAGCCAATGAAGGGCCGCGTGCGCGGATGCGCGAGCTTTATGCTCCATTTAACCGCAGTCATGATCGATTGCTATTCATGGACGTGGCATCAGCCGAATTGACCAAGTACGCTGCGAATGCGATGCTTGCGACTAAGATTTCTTTTATGAATGAATTAGCCAATATCGCGGAACGGGTCGGCGCCGACATCGAGACCGTGCGAGTCGGGATTGGATCTGATCCGCGGATCGGTTACGACTTTATTTACCCAGGGTGCGGCTACGGCGGATCTTGCTTTCCCAAAGACGTGAAGGCGCTCGTACAAACGGCGGCGCTGGCCGGTTACCAAACGCGGATTCTCAATGCGGTAGACGAAGTCAACAAGTCGCAAAAACTGTCGCTGGTTGACAAGATAGTTTCGCGTTATGGTGACGACCTGAGCGGAAAAAAGTTTTCTATGTGGGGTTTGGCATTTAAGCCGAATACTGACGATCTGCGAGAAGCGGCCAGCTTAGACGTTATCGAAGGTCTGAACCGGCGTGGGGCGGCGGTGTCAGCTTACGATCCGGTGGCAATACCGGAAGCCCAGAAAATATTCCGTGGCAACAAACAGGTCACCTTTAGTAAGGGGCTCTATGATGGGCTTGATAACTCGGATGGATTGATCGTGGTCACAGAATGGAAACAGTTTCGTAACCCAGATTATCATCAGATCCGGACACTGCTGCGTGAGCCGGTAATCTTTGATGGCCGCAACGTGTTCGATCCCAGCATAGTTTGCCGGCATGGCCTTGATTATTACAGTATTGGACGAGCGCCCCTGATCGTTCCGGCTTCAAGCTGAGCAAAATGGAAAGCCTTCTACCAATTGATCGGATAGCCGGTGTTCGTGTGTTGGTTGTCGGTGATACGATGCTTGATCGTTACTGGACAGGAACCGTTGATCGGATTTCTCCGGAGGCTCCTGTGCCAGTGGTTAAGGTCGAGCAGATTCAAGAACGGGCGGGCGGCGCCGGCAACGTGGCTGCGAATATTGCATCATTGGGTGCTCGCTCACAGCTTTTGTCCTTTGTAGGCGACGACGATGCTGGGCGCCGGGTAAATTCGATTCTGGAGTTGGCTGGCGTGGATCGTCATTTGCATATTGATCCAAGGTCGCGCACGACGGAAAAGCTGCGCATAGTCTCGAGGAATCAGCAGCTATTGCGTGCGGATTTTGAGGATCGGCCAGACTCAGACCTGCTCGCGAGAAGTGTAACGGACTTCAGAGAACTCCTTAATGGCGCAGATGTAGTGGTTATCTCTGACTACGGCAAGGGTGGGTTGGCCAACGTTGTGGAAATGATCGGTGCGGCGAAAGAGCGCGGCGTCCCGGTGGTGGTTGATCCCAAGGGTGGGGATTTCACGCGCTATTTTGGCGCAACCATGGTTACCCCAAACCGTCAAGAATTCGAAAGCATCACGGGCGTTCCGGCCAGTGCTCCACAATTTGCTCAGGCCGCAGGCGAGTTGGTGGAAAGGGCAGGGCTTGAAGGGCTTCTGGTTACCTTGGGCTCGGATGGAATGGTACTTTTTCTTGCTAACGGAGAGGTTATTAGGCAAGAAGCGCAGGCCCGAGAGATCTATGACGTCAGTGGGGCTGGGGATACGGTTGTGGCCGTCATCGCGGTGGCGATTGGACTCAAACTGGACTGGACTGTAAGTCTTGAATTAGCGACCCGCGGTGCCAGCGCGGTGGTTGGGCGTTTTGGAACTAGCGTCGTCAGTTTGTCAGATTTACAAAACCATGAGGTTGGACGAATCTAATGCTGGTTGTCACTGGAGGTGCCGGATTCGTGGGTTCCAATTTGATCCAGGCGCTCAATCAGTCTGGACAGGAGAAAATTTTTCTGGTGGACGATCTGACGGATGCCAGCAAGATCGCTAATCTCGCAGATCTGAGAATCTCTGATTATGCGGACAAAGATGAATTTCTAAGCGACATTGAGAGGCACGGAATACATGAATCTGTGAAGGGGGTATTCCACCAGGGGGCCTGCTCGGATACGATGGCAACGGATGGCCGGGATGTGATGTCGACCAACTATGTTTATTCCAAAAAACTCTTTCTAGCCTGTGCGAGGGCGGGGGTTTCTTTCATCTACGCCTCGTCAGCATCGGTTTATGGACGAGAGGGGCCTTTTCGTGAGTCCGGGGAAGGTGAGCAGCCATTAAACGCCTATGCGTATTCTAAATTTTTGTTTGACCGTTATGTCAGCAGCGAAAGGGCTAACATCAGCAATCAAGTGGTTGGATTGAGGTATTTTAACGTCTACGGTCCACGAGAGGATCATAAAAGTCGGATGGCGTCGGTGGCGTGGCATATCGTTGCGCAGTACCACGAGGGCGGCGTCGTTCGGTTGTTTGATGGAAGTGGCGGCTATGGTCCCGGCGAGCAGCGCCGCGATTTTGTTCATGTCCAAGATGTCGCTCGGGTGAATCTGTTTTTTCTTGATAATCCCTCCATTAGCGGAATCTTCAATGTCGGCAC
>JAPKAJ010000060.1 GCA_028825345.1 Arenicellales bacterium
CGGTTACAGGAGTCGACCTGCGTAATGCCGCTGATGCGGTTCTTGCGGGTAGTGTCATCGCAGATGAGCAAATCCCCAGTGTCGGCTGCAGCATCAAGTGGAAAGACGGCGGAGCACCGGATTACTTTCCCGCCTGAACACGTGGTCAGTGGCGCGCCCTGCAAACCATGATTGGTGAATCAGTTCTTTTTTCGGTCTTCCTGATCTTCACAGGCGCGGCCCTGTTAGCCACTGTCGCGCTGTATGCACGTCAGTCGCTGCTGATCGCCTATATCGCTCTGGGGGTACTGTGCGGCCCATCTGGCTTCGGCCTTGTCGATGATCCGTATCTGATCGAGGATATCGCCCATGTGGGCATCATTTTTCTGCTGTTTCTGCTGGGTATAGACATGTGCCCACGCAAACTACTGGAGCTGATGCGCGAAGCGATTGGTGTGACGCTCGCAAGCACACTGGTGTTTGCACTCCTTGGCTACGGGATTGCCGCAGCGCTCGGGTTTTCCCAGCCTGACTGCCTGCTGGTCGGCATTGCCACCACCCTTTCTAGCACCATCATCAGCCTGAAACTGCTGCCCACTACGGTGCTCCACCACCGCCACACCGGTGAAGTCATCATCAGCATTTTGCTGCTGCAGGATCTGCTGGCCATCGTTGCGTTGCTGTACCTTCACACCATGGCCGGTGGTGGAGCATCGGGACTGCAAAACGCCGTTCAATTCGCTGGCCTGCCAGCGCTTTTCCTCGGCGGGCTGCTCGCGGAGCGAGTGGTACTACGGCCTCTGTTCCATCGTTTTGACAAGGTTGGCGAATATGTTTTTGTACTGGCGCTGGGCTGGTGTCTGGGATTTGCCCAGCTGGCTCAAAGCCTCGGGCTTTCTTACGAGGTGGGTGCTTTTATCGGCGGCATTACCCTGGCCAACAGCCCCATTGCGCCGTTCATCGCCGATAGCTTGCGTCCGCTACGCGATTTCTTCCTGGTGATGTTCTTTTTTGCGCTCGGCGCTGGTTTTAACCTGGGCAGTGCAGGTGACGTCTGGCCTGGCGCGCTGTTGCTGGCGCTGGCCGTGGTACTGGTTAAACCACTGACCTACCGGATGCTTTTCAGAAACTTTGGCGAGAGTCGCATACTGGC
This sequence comes from Arenicellales bacterium, assembly GCA_028825345.1. Classification (GTDB taxonomy): domain Bacteria; phylum Pseudomonadota; class Gammaproteobacteria; order Arenicellales; family UBA868; genus UBA868. The sequence continues at coordinate 1,133 of JAPKAJ010000060.1, forward strand.
TGGCGAAGCTGGGGTGCGGCTGGGGCAGATGAGTGAATTCTCTTTACTGCTCGTGGCTGTGGCACTACAAGTACAGGTGATGAGTACCAAGGCCGGGGCCTTGGTACAACTGGCCACACTGATCACTTTTGTGATCTCGTCAACCGTGGTGGTGTTTCGCTATCCCAACCCGATCGCACTGTCCGACCGCCTGCGGCGAGACTGAGCGACCCGCACCCGCGATACTGGCTCAAGGTTTTGAGGAAGCCTGGCTTTTAACTTCGCTAACCGCCGCTTCGAGCACCGCTGCATCAGCGAGGTACTCATGGCCTGCGACACTCAGGTCATCGTTAAAGTGATAAACCAGCGGAAACCCAGTAGGGATGTTGTACTGCATGATCTCATCCTCACTGAGATCATCGAGAAACTTGGCCATAGCTCGCAAGCTGTTGCCATGGGCCACCACCAGTACTTTGCGATCTGATTCCAGTTGCGGCACCAGTTGCTCGTGCCACCACTGCATCACCCGTACTAGCGTATCTGCCAACGATTCGGTAGCAGGCAGGCCATCGATACCGTTGTAACGCGGGTCGTTGGCCGGATGTGATGGGTCGTTGGCCTCGAGTGCGGGTGGGCGCACGGCATACCCACGGCGCCACTTGAGTACCTGCTCATCACCGTGGCGAGCTGCGGTTTCCTTCTTGTCCAGGCCTTGCAAAGCCCCATAGTGGCGCTCATTCAGACGCCAGTCAGTCTGTACCGGCAGGGACATCTGGTTCATTTCTTCCAGAATCAATTCCAGGGTGTGGATCGAGCGTTGCAGGAAAGAGGTCATCGCGAGGTCGAAACGATAACCCTGCGCCTTCAGGGTACGCCCGGCATCCCGAGCTTCATTGACCCCTCGTTCAGATAGGTCTACGTCGACCCAGCCGGTAAAACGGTTCTGCAGATTCCAGGTGCTCTGCCCATGTCGGACCAGTACCAGCTGTTTCATCTCTTATGCCCTCAAATTGAGTTCATGAGGGTTGCCGACTCATCTGCAACCAGCTGTGCAACCATTGCTCGCAGCGCCTGTCCACGATGGCTCAACCTATTTTTCAGATCACTGTCGAGTTCAGCTGCGGTTTGGTTTTCCTGGGTTACCCAGAATACCGGGTCGTAGCCAAAACCATTATCACCGTGGCCCTGCTCAGCGATACTCCCCTCCCAGGTGCCCTGACAAATCAGTGGTGTGGCATCATCCGCCTGACGTAGATAGACCATCGCGCACCGGAATCGGGCTCCCCGCTGCTCGCGCGGCACCCCATCTAGTGCGCTGAGCAATTTCGCTAGGTTGTGGGCATCGGTGGCGTCACTTCCAGCAAAACGGGCCGAATGTACTCCCGGCGCACCATCGAGCGCGTCTACTTCTAGTCCTGAGTCGTCAGCCAGAGCGGGCCGGCCGGTATACTGGGACGCATTGCGTGCTTTCAGGATCGCGTTCTCGATAAAGGTACCGCCCGTCTCATCTGCCCCAGGAACACCTAAGGACGCCTGTCCAACCACAACAAAATCGCTGGCATGCAACAGTGCGTTAATCTCCTTTAGCTTGCCGGCGTTATCCGAAGCCAGCACGATCTCCTGCTTCACGGCAGAGGAGTCTCACGGGCAACACGCTGCAACAGCAGCAGTTCATCGATACCCTTTTTTGCCAAAGTAGTCATGGCCTGCATCTGTGCTTCACTGAAGGGCTCGTGCTCGGCCGTTCCCTGCACTTCGATAAAACACCCCGCGTCATTCATGACAAAGTTCATGTCGGTATCAGCGCTGCTATCCTCAACGTAGTCCAAATCCAGTAAGGCCACACCGTCGTGCAATCCAACCGAGACCGAAGCCACCTGCTGCAGCGGCACCGGTTTTTTTAGCGCGCCATTTCGTTCCAAGCTGTCCAAGGCGTCCGCGAGCGCTACCCAGGCACCGGTGATCGACGCTGTGCGCGTGCCGCCATCAGCCTGTAACACATCGCAATCCAGCGTGATGGTACGCTCGCCCAGCGCACCCAGGTCCAACGATGCGCGCAGGGAGCGACCGATAAGACGCTGAATTTCGAGGGTCCGCCCACCCTGTTTTCCCCGAGCCGCTTCGCGGGACATTCGTTCACCGGTCGCCCGCGGCAGCATGCCGTATTCTGCGGTGACCCAGCCTTGTTCTGAACCCCGCAGAAAACGCGGCACCCGCTGTTCCACACTGGCCATGCACAATACGCGCGTATGGCCAAATTCAACCAGCACTGAACCCTCGGCGTGACGGCTGAAAGATCGCGTGAACCTGATCGGCCTTAGTTCATCAGTGCCCCTGTCATCGGCTCTTTTCATTAACGTCACCTTAAAATTTGTTTGCTTTAACCCGCAACCGCGCGGTCTATTGTCACTCAGTCGGCAAAGTATGTCCCAGCAGGGAAAACAATTGCCACAAGAACCGGTAGGTCAGGCCCCAGATCACGCGCTCATCTTCCTGGCCAACAAATATACCGGGGAACCACTGACCTCCGGCCTGTTCGTATCGAATCCGGGTTTGCAGGCTCGGATCCAACAAGCACGACAAAGGCACCGAGACTACCTGTGAAACTTCATGATTGGGGGTCAGCGCGGGTACCTTGTCTACCGCGAAGACAAAGCAGGAAATCAGCATGTCCTGCGACTGGCTACCATGCCGGCCCCGCAGGTCTCCCAGGCGGCCCACCAACTCATGCTGTCCCAGCTCCAGGCCGATCTCCTCGAGCGTCTCGCGGCGCGCCGCGTCTCCGGCATGAAGATCACTTTCCTCGCGCCGGCCACCGGGGAAAGCCATCTGGCCCGACCAAGGATCGCCAGCACAGACCGATCGCTGGATAAAAATCATCTGAGGATCCTTTGCTGAAGGTGCGGTACCCAGGATAAGCGCAACCTCTGCCTGGCAGGGTGGCGGACTATCGACAAGTTCTGGCTGGTGGCGATCAAGCCGGTCGATTATTGACTCAATAGGGATCACCAGTGGATGCCACCACCTAAAACCACGCCATAACTGGATTCGCGCATAGAAGTGCCGGTAATGCTGCCGGTGTAATCGGTGATGTGATAACGCCAAGCCAAGCGCAGGGATACAAAAGGCAAGGGATCGAGCACAAGCCCGGTTTCAACTGATATTGAAGAAAGATCCTCGCGTAACCCAAGATCACCCATTTGCGGCGCCCAACCGGCTTCACCGTAGAGGTAAAGCGCGCCCAGTACGCCGATGCGGCTGTCGATGAGCACACGGGCGGCAGAGGCATCACCTTCGATGCCAAAACGATCCTGTTCCCACCCAAGCCCGAGGGCAACATAAGTGTTATCGGTTGGGCTGACAAGACGGTATTTCAGATCGACCACGGTCTGCTCGTCCGGCGCCATGCTGACGGCATCCTCGCTGACGCGATAGAGCGCAGTGCGAAACCCCCAGCGCTGATCCAGCCACAGCTCGGCATAACCGCCGATAGATGCCGTATCAATTGAAGCGTCGGTGTAATTATCAGTATCGACAACCCAGGTGAGCATGCCGGCCTCACCATCGATGGGTCCGAGCGCTCTCGCAGGCAAGGCGACCAACAAACCAACGATCAAAATTAGGCGTGCGGCCAATCTCAAGAAATCACTCCAACTGTAAATAGCGATGATTTTACCATCCTCTGTCACAAAACCGATTTACCGTTCCACCGTATAATGGTCCCGCGGGGGTGTCTGGCATGGAACACGACAATGGCGTGCGTATTGACCGCTGGCTCTGGGCGACACGATTCTTCAAGACCCGCCGGAGCGCGGTCGTCGCGATTCGGGCAGGTCACGTACTACTCAATGAACGTCGCGTTCGACCAGCAAATACTATTCGCGTGGGCGATAGCCTGCGTGTACGCCACGAAGCCTTTGTCTATCATGTTGAGGTCCGTAGGCTGATTGAAAAACGGGTCTCAGCCCTTGCGGCCGCAAACGCCTACCTCGAAAATACACAAAGTCGTGAGAACCGACTGACCATGGCATACCAGTTGCGCCTACAGCCCCAACCCATGCGCACAAGCAAGGGGCGCCCAGACAAACGGGCACGTCGCGCATTGCAACGCCTGCGCTACGTACACGAGACGAGCTGAGTATTGTGCGCGGCGTCATTGTTAATGACGCTGACCTGGCTGGCGCGCTGTGCTCTGGGGAGATCGGCGGAGCCCGAATCGACGCGTTGACACATAAGCCGCCGGATGATGATCACCTCTTGCTCGCGGATAACTTGCCCGATCTGGTCGTCGGCTCCCACAACGCCTGGGGCTCAGTAGAATCTCGGCAACGCCTGGCCAACGAGGTCGCTGCGTTGACCCACGACTATAAAAGCGGTGCGCCCCGTAACAGTTCTTTGCCAGCGTGAGAGGGTTAGCGTCAGACATACCGCTTGCCCTTTACATCCACTTGCCCTGGTGCGAGAGCAAATGCCCCTACTGTGATTTCAACTCCCACCCATTGCGTGGCGTGCTGCAGGCTGATCGCTATATCACCGCATTACTGACTGACCTTGATTCGACTGCCAGGTTCCGGGTCGGTAGATCTTTTAGCTCGGTTTTTTTCGGTGGCGGGACTCCAAGTCTTTTCAGCGCAGCCAATATTGGCTGTCTTCTAGATCGACTCGAAAGAGAACATTTGTTAGGCAATACGCCCGAGATCACGCTGGAAGCCAACCCCGGATCAGCCGAAGTCAGCCGTTTCCGGGCCTACCGGGACTGTGGCGTTAATCGTCTGTCGATCGGGGTTCAAAGTTTCGACAATAAAGCGCTCAAAGGGCTGGGCCGTGTTCACGACGGCGCACAGGCGCGCGCAGCCTGTGCAAGTGCAAGCGCGGCGGGTTTTGACAATTTCAATATTGACTTAATGCATGGCTTGCCAGGCCAAGATGAAAGTGGCGCGCTCGCCGACCTGGACACAGCCATCGAAGCTGAGCCCACGCACCTTTCCCTTTACCAGTTAACCATTGAACCGCATACGGCGTTTGCGGCTGATCCACCGCAACTGCCCACCGAAGAGACCGCCTGGGACATACGCTGCGCAATCGAACAACGCGCGGCAACGGCAGGCTTTGACCACTACGAGGTCTCGGCGTTTTCTGTGCCTGACAAACGCTGTCGGCACAACCTGAACTACTGGCAATTTGGAGACTATGTTGGTCTCGGCGCGGGAGCGCACAGCAAGATCACCCAGGCCGGTACCGTGTACCGCTGGGCAAGACCCCGTCATCCGCGTGATTATCTTGGCAAAGCCAACAGTGGCCTGGAAATCGACAATGCCGTCCCAGTGAGCCTGGATGATGTGACTTTTGAATTCCTTTTAAACGCACTACGCCTCAAAGGCGGTTTCAGCCCTGAGTTATTTGAACAGCGAACCGGGCTTGCCTGGCAGCAACTGCAGCCCGTCATAACAAAAGCCAAAACAGACGGTTTGCTTGAGAAGAGCGATGACTGGGTTTGCACGACGACACTCGGCTGGCGTTTTCTGGATGACCTGTTGCAACGCTTTCTGGTGACGGACAAAAGTTCATAGCTTTTGCGTGATACCATGGTTAAGTTATTCATAGGCTATGTATTGGGTTAATCTGTCACCGCCCTCGTGTCCTGTGTGCACACGGATCTCAGAAGCTGTACCGGCCCTATGCTCTGGATAAAAGCTTTCCACATCATCTTCATGGTCACCTGGTTCGCGGGCCTTTTCTATCTGCCCCGACTTTTTGTCTACCACGCCATAACGAACGATCCGGCAACGCAAGCCCAGTTCAAGATCATGGAGCGCAAACTGTACTTTGGCATCATGACGCCAGGAGGCGTATTAACGATTCTTTTCGGACTGTGGTTATGGCTGGGTTACGGCATAGGCACTGGCAAGGTCTGGCTTACGGCCAAAATTATTCTGGTGATTATCCTGGTTGCCTACCACCTGTGGTGTGGTCACCTGGTAAAACGGTTTCGTGATGATGCGAACGGCCACGGCCATGTTTTTTACCGCTGGTTCAATGAGTTTCCTGTGCTGATTCTCGTAGGAGCCGTTCTGCTGGCGGTCTTTAAACCCGCCTGACGCCGGACTGATATGTTTCATGTGGTTCTTTACGAACCTGAGATCCCGCCCAATACAGGCAATATCATCCGGCTGTGCGCCAACACCGGGTGTGATTTACACCTTATAGAACCGCTGGGTTTTTCAATCGACGACAGTCAGTTGCGCCGTGCCGGGCTGGACTATGCTGACGCCGTGTCGATGCGCGCCCACACCAGTATGGACGCATTCGTAGCTGAGATATCGCCGCGCCGGTTATTCACTTTTTCTACTCACCACCGGCAGCGTCACAGTGATTGCCGATTCCAGGATGGTGATGCTCTGGTATTTGGCCCCGAGACCCGCGGCCTGCCTGAGGCTATACGTCGGTTAGCGCCAGCAACGCAACGAGTCACCTTGCCGATGCGGCCATTCAATCGCAGCCTGAACCTGTCCAACGCGGTGGCTGTGGCTGTCTTTGAGGCCTGGCGGCAACTGGATTACGCCGGCAGTAGTTGAATCTCGACTTCAAAGATCCAGGCTTTCGACTTTTATCCTACTGAGACAAAGCGTGGATGTAATGACTGGAAGTTCTGTCGGCTCGATCGTAACTCTCATGCCAACGAGAACAACCCCCGGTTCATCGATACGGGCAGGTTCGAATTATCGCCTCGCCTTAAAGGCGCGAAATACCTGGCGCAAAATTTTACGGGTTTCACCACTGGCGGGGTTACAGAAGTAGAGCTGCTGGTTGCTGGTACGGTACACAGCCTGGTCGCCAGCCAGAATTCAAGGATCCGATCCTGCGAGACACCCGGCTTCATATTGCCGATATCATTCAAGCTCGGGCGCCGAAACTTGCTATACACTCGCGGCTTCGGATACTCAAAATAACGCCTCTCATCTACCGTCCTGCGCTCCTTAACCCATGACACTGTCCTCATCTCTCGTTGAGCTGATCACCACGGTGAGCCGCGGTCGTGAACTCCCTCCCGTGGCCCACCTGCACAGGCCGCCACAGGTTGTCCCGGCTGGGCGACATAAGAAGTTTGGCATGATCATGCTCGCCGATGGCAGCTGCGGGTTCTTCTACACACGCTTCGATAATATCGTTTCCCGGTTGATGGCTTGTGATCCAGCTCAAATTCTGGCCACGCCGATTCTTGATCTCATTGCCGGTTACGATGGAGACGATCCTCTTGCAAAAGCGCTTGGCCTGGGCGCGCTTAACGCGCTGAGTCAGCACCTGCTTCGCATCGGCGGCTTCACTCTTGATCTCACCAGTGATCCATTGGGTCAATCGCGTCTCGAACACTCAGAGCATGTTGGCATGGTAGGATTTTTTCCACCACTAATCGATATGCTTGCGAGCCATAACGTGACCCTAACCATTATTGAAAAAGACCCGCAGTTTTTTGATCGTGCAGGTAATTTTTCGGTTACGGCTGATACGGCTCGACTTGTCGATTGTGACCAGGTGCTGGTCACCGGCTCCACCTTGATGAATGACACACTCGATGAAGTGCTGGCATGCTGTAATCCGGCGGCACATATCGCGCTGATCGGGCCGACGGCGTCCTGTTTGCCCGACCCCCTGTTCGAACGCGGGGTCGATGTAGTGGGCGGCGCCACAGTGGTTGATTTAGACCATCTCCTGCCACGACTCGAAGCGGGAGAGTCATGGGCTAACGGCACTGGCAAATACTGCATCTGCAAAAAACACTACCCTGGGATCAATACGCTGCTTCACAGCATCTCAGAACAGCAAGCGACACCCCTCGATCCTGGCTCGACAGAAATGGACAGTATAATTTCGTGATGCGATTATCAGTCTTTCTTCGGTGTCTTGTGGCCCTGGCTGTGCTGACGCCGACGCTGGCGCAAGCCGGCGAGGTGCCGCCTGCCCAAAATCTTCGCGCTGACGGCGCCATAGCAACGCAAAAAGATCTGCCAATCCTGCTTTTTTATACTGCCAGCTACTGCCATTATTGTGATGCGGTCAAAGCCGAGTTCCTCGGCCACATGGCGATCGACCCGGCTTACCAGACCCGCGCCATATTCCGTGAAGTGCGTATTGACAGCTCAACACCGCTGGTTGATTTTAATGCCAGCACAACCACCCATCATCATTTTGCTGATCAGCGTCCGATCACACTGGTACCGACAGTTGAATTCGTCGATGGCTCTGGTGAACATCTGGCGGCGCCGATGATCGGAGCCAGTATCCCGGATTTTTACGGTGCCTACCTTGATCGGGGTATCGAGCATGCCCTGGTAAAAATTCGCTCAGGAAGAGACCCCTCATGACAGCATCGTTTGAAACGGCAGAACTGGATCTGGGAACCCAAGCGGTACTTGAGAACTGGATAGATTACAACGGGCACATGAATGTCGCCTATTACGTGATGGCGTTTGATCACGGAGTTGATCAATTCATGCACCAGATAGACATCACGCCACAGTACCTGGAGCGCGAAAAATCCTCCACCTTTACCCTCGAGATGCATATCAACTACCTGCGCGAATTGCGCCTGGGCGATCCTCTTCGTCTGACCTGCCAGTTGCTGAATGTAGACAGCAAGCGCGTTCATTATTTTCTGCGCATGTTCCACTCAGACGAAGGTTACCTTGCCGCAACCAGTGAACAGATGATGATCCACGTTGACCTGGAAAGCCGCCGGTCTTCGCCTTTTTTACCGGCGATCAGCGAGACCCTGTCGCGTATGATGACAGCGCACCGGCCATTGCCTTGCCCCGATCAGGCCGGCAGGGTCATGAGTATCCACCACAAGTGATCGCCGGGAGAAATGACGCCGGCTATTTTCGGATACGACTCAGAATACCGTCGAGCTCATCCAGCGAGCTGTAACCAATCACCAATCGGCCAGACTGCCCGTCACGCGATTCCAGGTGGACGGGGGCCGCGAGGTGCTCGGAGAGCTCTTCTTCGAGACGCTGGTTGTCGCCGCCTTTAGCTGACTTACGAGCTCTGTGCTGGTCGGCGCCTTCGGGCTGCAGCATGCGCCGCACCAATTGTTCCGCCTGGCGCACCGAAAGCCGGCGCTGCATGACAGCCTGCGCTGCCAACCCCTGCTGCTCGCGCGGCAGACCCAGAATCGCCCGGGCATGGCCGGCCTCGATATGACCAGCATCCAGATGCTCGCGAACCCCGGGGTCGAGTTTCAACAGCCGCAACAGGTTGCTGACCGCGACACGTGAGCGACCAACCGCCTCGGCCACTTGCTGGTGTGTCAAACCAAACTCATCCAACAAACGTTTAAGACCTGTCGCTTCTTCGATCGGGCTGAGGTTCTCGCGTTGAATATTCTCGATCAGACCGACCGCAAGAGCCGCTTCATCAGGCACCCGGCGAATCACCGCGGGGACCTCAACCAAACCCGCCAGTTGTGCAGCCCGCCAGCGCCGTTCCCCGGCGATCAATTCGTAAGCGCCGCCGGCGGTTTCACGAACCAGCAGCGGCTGAATGATCCCCTGCGCACTGATCGAGGCAGCGAGCTCTTTCAAAGACTCCTCATCCATCCGGGTGCGCGGCTGGTAGCGCCCTTTGCGGATACTGCTCACCGGCAACTGGCGTAGATCACCGTCGGTCGTGCTTGCAGGCGACTTTGCTCCGCCCAGCAATGCATCCAATCCTTTACCCAACCTTGCTTTTGGGCTCATGCGTCACTCCTGTTGGAAATGACTACCGGCTCAGCCGTCACCGGGGCCGCGGGTGTCAACGACTCACCCTTTTCCAATATCTCCCGCGCCAAGTCACGATAAGCCAGGGCCCCCTGACAATGAGGGTCATAATCAATCACGGATTTGCCAAAACTCGGCGCTTCGGCAAGGCGCACATTGCGCGGGATAACCGTCTCATACAACAAGCTGCCGTAATGCTGGCGAAGTTGCGCGGAGACTTCATTGGTCAACGAGTTGCGGCCATCGTACATGGTGCGCACCACGCCTTCGATCATCAGATCGCGATTAGCGCTTTCCTTAACGCGGTGAAAGGTCTCATCCAGCCCGCTTAACCCTTCCAGCGCATAGTATTCACACTGCACGGGGATCAAGATCGAGTGCGCCGCCACCAACGCGTTCAAGGTCAGAATGTTCAAAGCGGGCGGGCAATCAATCAGGATAAAATCATAAGTTCCAACGACCGCCAACGATGATTTCAGCCGCTGAGTGTCGTTTTCGTCGTGGCCAGTCAGTTCCGCTTGGGCGCCTGCGAGAGCCGACTCTGCCGGCAACAAGTCGAACCCGGAATCGATAGCAACCAGGGTCTCGCTCACGGTGCTCTGCCCGAGCAACACCT
>JAPKAJ010000333.1 GCA_028825345.1 Arenicellales bacterium
TCCCTGTGAAAATCTGGCGGAGAACCTAGCTTTCTTTACCGGTACCCTGGGATTTCGTATCGAAAGCATCTATCCCGCCGATGCCCCCAGAGTCGCCGTTGTCGCCGCTTACGGAACCCGGCTTCGGCTGGAAGAAAAAACTGACGTTACACCAGGCGCGTTGCGTCTCCTCTGCAGAAGCGCCGAAGTAGTGACCGGTACTTACGACGAATTGGTGGCACCCAATGGCACCCGGGTGAAATTCGAAGCCACAGATATACCACCTGTTATACCGGAGCTGGTGTCTTCGCTTACGGTACAAAAAGTAGGGGTTCAATCGAACTGGGGTATTGGACGTGCCGGTATGCAGTACCGTGACTTGATTCCCGATCGATTGGGAGGCCGTTACATCGCATCACATATCCGTATTCCCGAGGGTGGTCCTGTTCCTGATTACGTGCACCATCATCACATTCTTTTCCAGTTAATCTATTGCTATAAGGGTTGGGTTCGCGTTGTCTATGAAGACCAAGGAGCCCCCTTTCTGATGCACCCGGGAGACTGTGTGTTGCAGCCACCACATATCCGGCACAAGGTGCTGGAGTGCTCCGATGCATTCGAGGTATTGGAGATCGGTTGCCCCGCCGAACATGCAACCCTGGTTGATCACGACATTGCTCTGCCTACCGAACAACTACGACCCGACCGGGATTTCGGCGGGCAACGCTTCTGTTTTCATCAGGCAGTGGAGACGGATTGGTCGGCGTGGCGAGTTGACGGTTTCGAGAGTCGCGATTTTGGATTTGTCGAGGCAACGGGCAACATCGTGTCGGTAGGCGTTGTACGAGCGGTTGCGGGATCAACTTTACCGGCTGGCTCTCACCAGAATGAGCTGTTGTTCAACTTTGTGTTGCAGGGATCGATGACCCTAGAATGCGAAGACAACCAGGTTTGGCAATTGCAGGCAGGTGACGCCTGTACCATACCTGCCGGTATGGATTACTCCTTGTCAGACTGTTCGACCGATCTTGAGTTTCTGGAAGTGTTGGCCCCTGGGTAGATATTTCGATCGCCAGGCAAGAAAACCGAAAACTACGGCCACATTTCTCAAGGCCATATATACACTGTTATATATTCCACAAACCCAATCACCAACTCAGTCTCATACGGGGAAATTTGCCGAAATTCCTGTCAGCAAATCCAGCAACACGATTGATATCGCAATGGGCGCAACATAACGATTGGCAAATCGCCACAACTGTGGCCACAGCTCGGTCCTACTTGAAAACTCCTGGATGATAGTGGATCGATTCAGCGCCCAGCCTGCAAATACGGCAATGAGCAAGGCATTAATCGGCAATAACAAGTTCGCCACGGCAAAATCCAATAAGAAGAAAAACGTGCCTTCAATACCGAGAAAACCCAGCGGGCTGACTTCGGCGAAAATATTAAAGGAAAATACCGAACCCAAACCAAGCAACCAGACTGAAATGCCGGCCCAGCGCGCCACGATTCTACGTCGACCCGGCCATTTTTCTTCCAGCCAGGCAACAACCGGCTCAAGCATGCCAATCGCTGTGGTGTAGGCGGCAAAAAACAGCAACAGGAAAAACAATACGCCAATGCCGTGACCGCCCGGCATATTACCGAAAGCAATCGGCAGGGTCTGGAAAACCAGTCCAGGGCCTTCAGCCGGGTTGAGATTATTGGCGAAGACCAGTGGGAAAATCGCCAACCCTGCAAGCAGGGCCGCCGACGTATCAAAGACACAGACGATGGTGGCGGATTTCTGGATGGAGTATTCGCTTGGCATGTAGGCTGCATAGGTAATCAGGAGTCCGACACCGATTCCGAGTGAAAACAGGGCCTGCCCGAGAGCCATCAGCACCGAAGCGCCGGTTAATTCGCTAAAGTCGGGCCTGAACAGGAATTCAACTGCGCTTGAAAAATCGGCGCTGATCATACCGTAGATTACCAGGATAAGAATTACCCCAAACAAGGCCGGCAGCATTATCTTTGACATGCGTTCTATGCCGTTGTGCAGCCCCTTGGCGATCACCCAAACAGTCATCGCGACAAAGATACCGTGCAACACGACCTGGGTGACGACTCTTCCCGTACGCTGGCCGTATACAGCTTCCGACCGGGTGGCGTCAAAACCGTCGAATCCGTTGATGACGGCAAGACCGAGATAATCCAGTGCCCAGGCGGCAATTACCCCGTAGTAACTCAGAGCCAAGAATGGAATCAGCAAGCTGAGCCAGCCGATAACACGCCAGAAACTTGACGCATTTTCCGATCGGACGAGGCTGGCTATAGAATGGACCGCACTGCCACGGCCATGACGACCGAGTAGCATTTCACCGGCAATAACTGGCAGCCCGAGAAGAAAAACGAACGCCAGGTAGACGAGAACAAATCCACCGCCACCGTTTTCACCCGCTATGTAAGGAAACCGCCACAGGTTACCGAGACCGATAGCCCCACCAACAGTAGCCAGCAGAAAGGCCGGCCGGCTCGACCAGGTCGCTGGGGAAATCGAATTGACTGCCAAGGACTACTCCTGCGAATCCAGCCAGGCAAAGAAGCCCATATCAGGCGGCTCGTCGTCACTCTGTTGTGCAAAAACCGAAAGTCCGGGCAGTGCCAACACACCCATGGTGGCTACCACCGCTATAAAGGCTTTTTTGTTATTCATTTTTGTGTTCTCTCGTTTTAAATCCAATCAAATGCTTTATTAAAAACAAACTGAGCATCCTGAGTAATTAGTTGACCGTGAGCGATAATAATTTTATCAAATTTCCATTGTTTTACACGTTTAACTGA
>JAPKAJ010000334.1 GCA_028825345.1 Arenicellales bacterium
ATCCAGGCCCTGATCCAGCAGTTTCTGGTAACACCCCAACCTATCGGCATCCATCACCAGTTTTTCGAACCCGGTACATAGACCGCCTTCCAGCCAGCCTGCTGCATGCAGCACAAAGTGGGCGCCAGCGAGCATGGTTGAATGCATTGAATCGGTGGATTCATAGGCCGCCTGGGCATCCTCGATCTTGGAGGCCGTCAATGAGCCACCGCAACGAAGCGGCAATCCTACCCGTCGCGCCAACTGTCCGATGACATAGTTGGACATTACCGGCTCGGGCATCCCAAAAGTGGGAGCACCTGACCTCAATGACATCGAAGACAAAAAGTTTCCCAGCACGAAAGGCGCGCCGGGACGTACCAATTGTGCGTAAGCACAGACCATCATTGCCTCGGCCATAGCCTGGGCAACACTTGCCGCTGTCGAGACTGGCCCCATTGCGCCAGAGAGAATAAAAGGCACTACCACAATACCCTGGCCGCGCCCACAGTAAACGCGGATCGCTTGCGTGACCACTTTATCCACCAGCAAAGGTGAATTGGTATTGACGTTACCCATGATGACGCAGTGATCCTCCATAGTCTTGCGGCCAAACACGATCTCTGCCATATCGACACTATCCTGCGCTCGGCTCATCTCGGTAATGGCGCCCAGATGTGGTTTGTCCGACAGTGTCATGTGCGCCAGCAGCATGTCGAGGTGGCGCTTACTGACTGGGACATCGCAGGGTTCGCAGGTGACAAAGCCACCGTGATGTAAAGAGGGCAACAGGTAAGTCAGTTTCACCAGCTTTTCAAACGACGCTATGTCGCCGTAGCGCCGACCCCCTTCAAGGTCACGTATAAAAGGTGCCCCATAGATTGGAGCAAAAACCTGGTGCTTGCCGCCGATCGTGACTGAGCGCGCTGGGTTGCGCGCAAGCTGGGTAAATTGGCTTGGCGCTTTAGCGCAAAGATCGCGAACCCAATCGGCAGGTGCACGAACGATATCACCCTCGATCCGGGCGCCGTGCTGCTGCCACAGTTGCAGGGCTTTAGAATCATCTCGAAAGGCAATCCCCACATCCTGCATGATCCAGTCGACCTGCGTTTCGAGACGCACGATCTGTTCTTCTTCGAGTACCTCGAAAAACGGCAGGCTTCTGCGGATATATGGCGAAGCGCTGACGTGATCTTTGTTCTTTAAACGATCTCGGGATGCGCGCATACGTCGAGCCATAAAAAGTTTTCCTTAAGTCATGAACTGCATCTTCGGTGATTCTGCAACCAAAGCGGGCTTGTGCGCCAAGTACAAGGTGGTCTAAAACGGTTGGCCAATGTAAGGCCATTGGGTATGGGGGATTTTCGCCCATACGACATCACGGGCTCGAAAAACACCCTATTTTTCTCACTTTGGAGCACTCAAAGCACTACAGGCAACTAAATAGCATCACCTTTGTTGCTTGAAGAAAAAAAGCAAGCTAGGTATGCAATGTCTTGACCAGGTGGTCCGCGAAATCCTCAATGGGCCCAATCGCAAGACCGGCCACCTTGGCCTGATCATCAATCCGCCGCAGACGCACGGCGGCATCGCACCCTGGCAGTGCTGAAAACTCTTTGGCCTTAGCATCGCTCATTGGTCCGCCTTGTTTTACCAGGCTGGTTTTTGACCCGTCTGAAAGTCCTACCCAGTAACCCGGATCAACCGCACACAGATAGCGTTTGGCAGGCACATGCAAACGCACGGGCTCTGTCACTTGTGGACAAAAAGCGCGTGCCAACCAGTTGGCGCCGACAATCTCGTGTTTGAGATCGCGGTCGTGAAAGCGCGTCTCTTTAGCCTGGCTCTGCATCAGAAAGTGCCCAACATCGTGCAACAGCGCCGCGGTGATATCAGCGCTATCACCGCTTTTTGAGCGAGCGAGCACCGCACTCTGTACTGCGTGCTCTAACTGGGTAATCTCCTCGTCGTAATACCAGTCGGTTCCGCACTTAACGATCCAGGCCAAAAGCGCGTCGACAAAATCCTTGTCGTTGGAAAAATCAGAACGCTCAGGCCCCCCAGTCATCATGCGTACCTCTAAGAACGTGGTTTCATGACGGCCCAGTCTTGGACAGATGGGCGGGCCATGTCAAATTTTGGGCTCTCATCCATGAAATCGTGACTGTGGATAATGAGCGAATTATCCTGAAATAATACGACACAGTAGGCCGGTGGCTCGAAATTTCCCTGTAGGGTCGCGCGATCAACAAAATCCAACTGTAACTGGTGATGCATGGCACGCAAACTGGATACCGGTATGCCCCGCCAGTTACCAGCCAAGGGGCGGTGAATGTGGCCGAGAAACAGGTGACGAATCTGCTGTTTATATGGGGCAACCAATTCAGTGAAAGCCGCTTTTTGAACCAGTGAGATTCGATCCAGGCCTGGGATACCAATATCAAATGGCGGATGATGCATAAATAAATAGATATCTTTCGCCGGCGCGCCTCTAAGTTGTGCATCGAGCCACCGCATGCGCCGCTCACAGTACCAGCCCTCATGGTGGCCTGGCTCGTGAGTATCAAGGTAGATAAAGCGACCCACGGGCAGGTCTTCGACTGATTGGACGAAACCGTTTTCATCACACACCTGATCGGGAAACCATTTTCTAAACTCTTCACGCGAATCATGGTTGCCCACCAGCAAGCGTAACGGAGGCTTGAGTACGCTTAGGTACTGCCTGAGATTATCAAAGGCCTCGGGCTCTCCCCAGTGGGTCAAATCTCCCGTAATGACACAACGCGCGGCATCCGCGTGATGATGGTTGATGTCGGCGAT
>JAPKAJ010000061.1 GCA_028825345.1 Arenicellales bacterium
GAAGAATTCGTTACCCTCGTCCCAGCGATGTCCCGCGAGTTGGTTAATAATGCCGACCAGCCGGTGCAGGGGGTTGTCGGCCAGGTGCGGATAAGCCACGTGGCCCTGGATGCCGCGCACCGTCAAGGTGCCCCCCAGAGATCCCCGGCGCCCGTTCTTGATGGTATCTCCAAGATGCTGCGAACTCGTCGGTTCACCGACCAGGCACCAGTCAATTATTTCAGCTCGGGCGCTCAAGGTCTCAATAACACGTACGGTACCATCCACCGCTGGACCTTCCTCGTCACTGGTCAGAAGTAGCGCGATCGAGCCACTGTGATCCGGGTTTAGCTCGGTGAATCTCTGGCAGGCGGTGACCATTGCCGCCAGGCTGCCTTTCATATCGGCAGCACCACGGCCGTGGAGTGTGCCGTCAACGACTTTGCCTTCGAAAGGCGGGTAACGCCAACTTTCTTCGGGACCCGTGGGCACCACATCGGTATGTCCGGCAAAAACGAATAGTGGTGATGCTGAGCCGCGCCGCAGCCACAGATTGCGTACCGACCCGAAGTTCATGACCTCCGGCTCAAAACCATAAGGCGCAAGCGCATCCGCAATCAGATCCTGGCAGCCCCCATCAGTTGGAGTGACTGACGGTTTGCTGACTAGATCCCTGGCAAGATCAAGCGTACTGGCCATAAGATTTCGCGTAACGTCAGGCGCCCTGGAGTGAATGATTTACCATGGCGGCTACGCTAGGCTATTGTTCTGTGACTACTATTCAGAGCGGACTATCGTAAGTGGAATACCAGAGTAATTGCCATCTGGCAGCCTCTGAGGAACATTGTATGCGGGGTTGGTAAGCAGGCCATACAAAGCTGAATCCTTTTCTTTTACCAGGCTCTTGTTGCATAGGTCCCACTCGGGCGCAATGACAGAGCACCTGTGTGCCTGCGCACCCATCATCGAGGTGAGACCCCAGTAGAAATACTCCGAAACCATGCACGAATAATCACAGCTAGGGTCATCGTATGTGTACCAGGCACCCGCAGGGTACGCACTAACCGGTTGCCCCCCGCCTTTATAGCCGCCGCGCGCGGCGTCCATCGCTTTTCCAATAGCGCTGCTGCTGTTATCCCCAAAAACACTTGGATAAGCGTATTTGAATCCCGCGCTCTCAATCGTATGCAGGATTTCTTCAAAAGCGGCATTGGGCCCAGGCAGTTGGCCAGGATTTGTTTCATTTGTGATCAAGTCCTGACAGCCTCTTGAAGCACCACCCTCATTTGGACAGGTCATTCCAAGGCAAGCATTTTTATTCTTCAAGACGCTCGCGACGAGTCCATTGTCTGCAACCCCATCGTTATTTTGATCCAGATACTCCGCCATGATTCTTGCGGCATACTGCAGTTTGTCATCGGAAACACAAGCGGTGCCTTTAACTTTTACACCAAATACATCAATAGTTTTTTTGTACATTGATGAATTAACTCCCGACTCGCTATCGCCTCCTCCGCCACCGCAACCGTGTAGTAGGAATGAGACAGCTAACAGCGCAAAGATCTTTTTCAAAAAAATTCTCCTTTTAAGATTCACAAAGAGCGGGGTGAGGCGATATTCATTCCTCAAGCACAGGATATAGAGTGGTTGGGACGTTTGCAATTGAACGGCGCTACCGACTAAGATAATATTTTTGATTTACACCTCAGGCATCAGCAGTATCGCGGGGTCGCAGGTGACCCAGCCAGCGCTTCTCCCAGAGTCGAAATCCAGTACTGATAAAAAATACCAGCACCATGTAAAAGACCATGGCAGTGACAAAGCCTTCATAGGCCAGGTAGTAGCGGCCGTTCAGCCAGCGCCCCACGCCGAGAATGTCCTGAAGGGTAATAGTGCTGAGCACAACCGAGCTGTGCAGCATGAAGATCACCTCGTTGGAATAGGCAGGCAGGGCCCGACGGAACGCGCTCGGCAATACAATTCGCCACATCATTCGGGCCTGTGACATACCGCAGGCCCGGGCGGCTTCGATCTCTCCCTTGGGCGTATTTTCAATGGCACCGCGTAAGAATTCCGTGGTGTAACCAGCGGTATTGAGGCTGAAGGTGATCAGGGCACACCACCAGGCGCTCGATAAAATTGGATCCCAAAGAAAGCTCTCACGAATGAAGTCAAACTGGGCAAGGCCGTAATAGACCAGATAGGTCTGAACCAGCAGTGGTGTACCACGAAAGAAATAAGTAAAGCCCCAGATCGGGCCGTTGAACCATGGAGTGCGGTAAGCTCGGGCGATGGCCAGCGGCACGGCCATAACGCCCCCGATGAACAGGGATAGGATAGTGATCTCAAGAGTCAGCAGCGCGCCAAAAAAGAATTTGTCTATATGGTCAGCCACCAGCATGAAGTCCAGTGGTGAATGGTTCTCGCTGATATAAACGAGATACTCGAAGAAAGTCCGTTCTTGCTCTGCCATTGCCATTAAGCTCGATCCACACCTACGTTGTAGCGCCGGTCCAGCCAGCGAAGGCCGACGTCCGAGAAGGCGGTAAGAATGAGGTAGATGATCAACACCGCGAACATGAAGGAGAACGGTTCGCGCACGGAACGTCCAGCGGTAGATGCGTTCCAGACAAGATCATGCAGGCCGATCACGGAAACCAGTGCTGTGGCCTTAATCAGCACCAGCCAGTTGTTGGTAAAAGAAGGCAGGGCATGGCGTACCATCTGCGGCCAGGTGATGCGTCGGAAAATCAACAGTGGTGTCATGCCGCAGGAGATGCCGGCTTCGATCTGACCGCGGGGTATTGCGAGGATCGCGCCACGGAAGGTCTCAGTCATGTAGGCTCCGAAGACAAAGCCGATAGACCAGACGCCAGCGATAAACTGGTTGATCTCGACATAATCCCACCAGCCTGTTGCGGCGCCCAAATCATTGACAACCTGCTGTCCGCCGTAAAACAGCAGCATCATCAGCACCAGGTCTGGCACCCCGCGTACGAGTGTGGTGTAAATACCGGCGATACGCCGGGATATTGGATTAACAGCGAGCTTGGCTGAAGCGCCAATGAGGCCGAGAATCACAGAGAGCGTCAGCGATGCCAGTGCCAACTGTATTGTTACTGCTGTTCCAGATAACAGCAGATTGCGGTACTCCCAGACAGAATCCATTTTGGGATTGAAAAATGAACGGGCCCGCTGGGGGCCCGTTCAGATTAAATGTGGGTCAGTAGATCAACTCAACCACCGTAAATATCAACTGCGAAGTAAGCATCGTTCATAGCCTTGTAGGTGCCATCAGCCCGTATATCCAGGATGATCTGGCTAAGCGCATCACGCAGCGCGGAGTCTTGCTTACGAACCGCGAAGCCTGCCCCCACTCCTTGGCACTCAATGTCGTCAATGGCATCGCCCAGAAAATCAAAACCCTTGCCTGCATCCAGAGCCAGGAAACCCTCGTATGCTTGAAGCGAATCAGACAGTTGGGCATCGAGTCGGCCTGATGCCAGATCCTGCCAGACTTCTTCTTGTGTTCCATACAAGACCAGTTCGGCCCCGGGGTAGAGTTTTTCCGCGGAGCACTGATGGGTTGTAGCCCGCTGTACGCCCAGACGTTTCCCATTGAGGCCGTCAGCGGTCCCTTCAAACCCGGGGTTTGCCTTGGAGACTAACTTAGCCGGGGTGTTGTAGTACTTGATGGTGAAATCGATCTTCTTTTTTCGTTCTTCGGTAATCGACATGGAGGCAATAATCGTATCGAACTTTCTTGCCAGCAGGGCGGGAATCATCCCATCCCATTCCTGCTCAACCAGTACGCACTCTCGATTAAGTCTTTTGCAGACTTCCATTGCAAAATCAATGTCAAAGCCTTTCAACGAGCCGTCAGCCTCTTTCCAAGAGAACGGTGGGTAGGCGCCTTCAACGCCAACCCGCAACGGATCACCGGCGGTGGCAATGCCGCTTGCCAGCGCCAGCACGCCAGCCAGCCCCAGCGCTGTTAGTTTTTTCTTGATCATCTCTTTTCTCCCTTTAGTTGTTGGAAATTCCAGCGTGGTAATGGTACACCGGGCTACTGTTTCGTGTCTGTCCCCGGCTAGTGCAGTGTATTCGACAGAAATTTGCGAAAACGCGCTGATTCTGGGTTGCCAAACATGTCGGCTGGGATCCCTTCAGATTCAATCGCTCCCTCATGCAGGAAAATTACCTTATTCGATACATCACGGGCAAAACCGATTTCATGAGTCACTACGATCATGGTGCGCCCCTCGTCGGCCAGGGCCCGCATCACTTTGAGGACTTCACCTACCAGCTCTGGGTCGAGCGCGGAGGTTGGTTCGTCAAAGAGCATCAAATCGGGCTCCATGGCTAAAGCCCGAGCAATGGCGGCGCGTTGCTGCTGCCCACCAGAGATATGGGCTGGATAGTAATCCTGGCGGTCGTACATACCCACTTTGTCCAGCGTTGCCTGGGCGCGATCGAGGGCGTCTGACTTTGGCATCTTTAGCACGTGTATCAGCGCCTCAGTAACATTCTCCAGCACAGTCATGTGTGACCACAAATTGAAACTTTGAAAGACCATGCCCAGGCGCGCGCGTAACCGAATCACCTGAGCCATGTCACTAGGCGTGGGCCGCCCGGATTTGTCGGTAGTCATACCGATAGTCTCGCCGTGTACCGTGATGTTACCGCTATCGGGCGTTTCTAGAAGATTGATGCACCGTAGAAAAGTGCTTTTTCCAGAGCCAGGTGCACCCAGCATTGAGATCACATCACCAATAGCCGCATCAAGGTGCACCCCTTTGAGCACTTCAACAGCACCAAAGCGCTTGTGGAGATCTTCGACCTTAAGCGCCAGAGTTGCCTGCGAGGTTTGGGTCATAAGCTTGTGGAGCCTCAGGTCGGGCGTATGCCTCGAAGCCGCTCACTGCGACGGCGCAGCAGTTCGACCGCGGTCAGCAGACAGATCGATAGAATGACCAGTATTGTCGCTACCGAAAGAATAGTCGGACTGATTTCCTGGCGAATCCCAGACCACATCTGGCGTGGAAGAGTGATCTGGTCAGGCCCGCCAATGAACAATACGATCACGACCTCATCGAAAGAGGTGATAAAGGCAAAGAGCGCCCCCGATATTACCCCTGGCAATATCAGTGGCATTTGTACCTTGAAAAAGTTACGGACTGGTCCTCCGCCCAGGCTGGCCGCTGCTTTGGTCAAACTGGCATCAAAGCCAACTAGCGTGGCTGTCACGGTAATCACCACAAAGGGAAGGCCTAAGATCGTGTGCGCGAGAATCAACCCGGTGTATGTGGATACCAGGTTGAATTTGGCAAAGAAAAAGAACATGCCCGACGCGGTGATGATCAGTGGCACGATGAGTGGCGAGATCATGATGGCCATGATCAGTTTGCGAAACGGCATGATTGGCCGGCTAAGCCCAAGGGCTGCGAATATACCCAGCGTGGTCGCCAGTGCCGTCGCGATAACACCGATAAACAGGCTGTTCTTAGCGCCTTTCTTCCAGTTGTCACTGCAGACCGTGGTGATCCCAGGGTCTGAGCAGTCCCCAATCATCATCCGATACCAGCGCAGGGAGAAGGCCTCAGGGTCCAGACGCAGCATCTCGGGAGTAAACTGAAGAAAGGGTGAGACACTGAAAGAGATTGGGATCACGGCAATCAGCGGCATCACCAGAAAGAACAGCACCACGGAGCAGATCGTGAGGTAAATAAAGTGCCACAGGCGCTGGGCCGGGGTTGCATAGGCAGGAAGTGCCATCGTCTTAGCCCAGTTTCATGTTGTCGATGCCTACGATCTTGTCGTAGATCCAGTACAGCATCAGAATCCCAGCGAGTAGGATTGTGCCCATGGCGGCTGCCAGCCCCCAGTTAAGGGATTTTTGCATGTGGTAGGCCACCATATTGCCAATCAGGCGTCCATCTTTACCGCCAACCAGTTCTGGGGTGATGTAGTACCCGATCGCCACGATAAAGACGAGTATTACCCCTGCACCGATACCGGGAAGTGTCTGCGGCATATAGACCCGTAAAAAAGCCATCGCTGGCGGGGCACCGAGGTTCTGCGCAGCTTTCATGTAGTTCGGCGGAATGGTTTTCATGACACTGTAGATCGGTAATATCATAAACGGCAGCAGGATCTGGATCATCACAATCACCGTGCCGGTAAAGTTGTACATCATCGGCAGACGGTTTTCATCGGGAAGACCCAGCATCACCAAGGCGTCGTTGATTACCCCCTCCTGTTGCAGCATGACCATCCAGGCAACAATGCGAACCAGCAGCGAAGTCCAGAACGGCATTAGCACGCAGATCATCAAGATATTCGAATATTTCAAGGGCAGCGTGGCTAGAAGGTGGGCTACCGGGTAGGCCAGTATCAGGCAGCCTACAGTGACGATCAGGCTGACCAGAAAGGTTCGCCACCAAAGCATTACATAGACGCGGCGTTCTGCGGGTTGCATTACGATATTGGAATCCTTATCCCATTTACGGTCTACTGCATTGAGGTAATAACCAGTTGTCTGCGGCTGTTGCATGGAAACCAGTGCTTGCCAGAAAGCGACGTCACCCCAGCGCTTATCCGCCTTGATCATTGCCTCGCGGTATGGTTGCCCATCAAGGTTCTTCAGCTTGCGGCTGGATTTTTTGATCAGACTTTTAAAGCCTGGCTTCGCATAGTTCATCCGGGTGCTGGATTTACCTACGAGATACTTATTTGCTGAGGACAGATCTTTGTAAAGCGCTTTAAATTGCGTCTCCCCCGGCTCACTAACACCATCCCACCTGTGCAGCGCTTTATACAGGTTGGAGCAGGTCGCGTTTGTTAAAGGTGTCAGGTAAGAACAAATATCGAAATGGGCGCGCCGCGCATGGTTCTTTTTTTCTCTTGCGGTGCCTTCGAAATCTTCTCCGGCCAGGGCAATTTCATATATGGGTATCCAGGCATCCGCGGATTGCCAGCGAGGATCGATCCGAATCATGGGGTCACGGTAAGGACCATTTTTCGGGATCCGGACTTTCCAACTTGGATTATTAGGGTCGACCTCATCGGCAAAATTGTCGGCGATAAGGTATTTGTTGAGACTCGCAAGGTCGAGGTACATCGCCTCAAACAAGGTTTCATCTGGCAACTGCTCTCGGTCCCACTCGCCAAGCATCGCGAAGGTTAGGGGCAGTTGATGGTTGATAATCGTGTCGTCGGTACTGCGTGTAAGCAGATTGCCGATAGGAAGAACAAAAAGGCTCAGCAGGAAAATAAGTGGAGGCAGTACCAGGCCAATCGCCCGGAGTTTGCTGCGGCGCATCGAGCGCTGCAGGCTGGTTTTAAGAGGTATACCGTCGGCTGTCAGCAGAGGCTGGGCCGACGCCGGGTGACTATTTGTCATTCACATAGACCGACGAGGGAGACCCAGCAATCATAACCAGGAAGTCACAGAAAAGGGGCCGGCCGACTGACCAGCCCCAGTCTGTAAAAACAACTACCTGTCCAAAATGGCCTTACTGGCCCATCCAAGCAGTGAAGCGTTCGGAGATCGAGTCACCGTTATCTGCCCACCATTCAGGATCGGCAAACAAATGCATTTGACTCAAAGCTTCCGGTGCATTGGGCATCAGCGGCATGATGTTCACGCCGGTGTTGAACCAAGGCTCACCAGCCTGGATGAGATCGATGCCTGAGGCGCGCATCGGCGCATAGGTGATCCACTTTGCCTGGCCAGCTTGCTGTTCAGGGGCAGAGGCATGGATCAGGAATTTAAGCGCCTCGTCGGCGTTCGGTGTGCCTTTGAGCATGGCCAGCCATTCCTCTTCAAGAACCTGCCCATCCCAGTTGATTACAAAGGGCGCACCCTCTGAAAGCATAGCAGCGCCGATGCGACCGTTGTAGGCCAGCGCCATGGATACCTCACCACTGGTAATGAGCTCGAGCGGCTTAGACCCTGAAGACCAGAATACGGCGTGGTCCTTGATTGTGTCGAGTTTGGCAAACGCACGATCCATGCCTTCAGCGGTGTCTAACACAGAGTAAACGTCACCAGGTGCTACGCCGTCGGCCATCAGTGCCATCTCGACCAGTGCATTGCCCCAGGTGTGAATGCCACGCTTGCCGGGGAAGTTTGCGACATCGAAGAAGTCAGCGATCGTTTTTGGGTTTCCAGCAGCATTGCCATCAAAGGTGCCTTCCTGATAGAAGGGGACATAGGACCAGAAGATCTGTGGTACTACGCAGTCGTTGGGAACCGTCACCATGATATCGTCATCCATCGAGGTACCATCGGCTGCTGGGGTGAAGACGTCCCGCGGCAGTTCCTCAAAGAGGCCTTCATCACAGCCGACGCGAGCTTCATGTGGCAGGACATCAACGATGTCCCACGTAACATTGCCCGATTCGACCTGGGTACGTACTTCGCCAAGGCCGCCGTTATAGTTTACAAAGTTGGCTGTGCCTTCGGACCAGGTATCCGCATAGGCCTTCTGTTGGCTCATGGTATAAGCGCCGCCCCACGAGGCGACTGTGACGTCGGCGTGCGCAGGTACGGCCAGGGCCGCCCCAATCACTGCCGAGGCCAGGGTGGTTGCTAAGAGATGCTTACTCATTCTCGTTCCTCCGCTATCGGTTGGTTGTCGCCATCAAAATGACGTTAGAAAACATGTCGTCGGGGCCACTTCAGTTAGTTGCCTCGGCGACATCAAGTGCTCGGCAGTCCTCCATAGACCAGCCGAACTTGACTATATCTCCCTCGTTTAGCGTCGCATGGTGCGACGCATTAGGGATTTTAACAATAAAATCATCGTGCCCGCAGACCGAAGCCCGGGTGCGGATATGATCACCCAGATAAATCAATTCCTCTACCTTGGCCTCGAATAAGTTGGGAAATTTTCCAGGTTCGGGGTTCACTTCGACCCGCTCCGGGCGCAGCGAAAGTGTGGTCCGATCGCCTACGGCGTCAACGTTGACTTTGAATGCCTGAATGTGTTCGCCGTTATCGAGTTCGATCTGGCAGTGATCCCCCTCGATGCTGCGCACGAACCCCATCAGCCGGTTATTCTCGCCGATAAACTGCGCGACAAATGCATTTTCAGGCCGTTCATACAGGTCGTTGGGCGCTGCCAATTGTTGGATGATGCCATCATCGAAGACGGCGATACGGTTCGACATAGTCAGCGCCTCGGACTGGTCGTGGGTTACGTAGACGACTGTTACGCCGAGGCTTTCATGAATATGTTTAATTTCGTACTGCATCTGCTCACGCAGTTGCTTGTCGAGTGCACCCAGTGGTTCGTCCATAAGCACGAGGTCAGGATCAAACACCAGAGCCCGGGCAACGGCTACCCGTTGCTGTTGACCACCGGAGAGTTGAGCCGGACGACGGTTGCCAAACGCGCCGAGTTGTACCATGTCGAGCGCGCGCTTGGTTCGTGACTCAATCTCCGACTTGTTGAGTCTGCGGACCTCAAGCGGAAAGGCAAGGTTCTCATTGACCGTCATATGGGGGAAGAGAGCATAGTTCTGAAAAACCATGCCGATTCCGCGTTTATGGGGTGGTACTGCGTTGATGGGCTGATCACCCAGATAAATCTCACCATGGGTGGCCGGTTCAAAGCCCGCCAACATCATCAGGCAGGTCGTTTTGCCAGAACCAGAGGGACCCAGCATGGTGATGAATTCACCACGCTTGATATCCAGGTTCAGGTCTTTAACGACGAGAGTTTCGCCGTCGTAACTTTTCTGTACTCCTTTGAAGCGAACAAAGAAATCCTGATCACTCATTTGCGAGATTTTTCCTTCCTAACTATAGTCACGACAGGTTACGACAGTCTGGTATTATGTTTCGAGTAACCGTCGTAGATGCCTCAGTTTAGTAGGGTTTGTGAAGATTCTCAAGGTTTTAGCCCCCTTCGTTTGTATGGTTTTATGCAAGTTAGCACCAAATGAAGTGGATAGTTTTATAAAAGGTTCTGAATAGGACTATCAACCGTCCAGTTTTCGCGCTGCTACCAATAATCGGATTACAGAGCTAAATTGGTGCGACAACTTGATAACTAGGATATGGGGTCGGCCAAGATCATGTTGACACAAGACAACCCCGTGATGCTGCTAAAAACGGATGCGCGTGATCAGGAGTGGATCAGTGCTTTTACTGCTGCAATGCCAGAGCTTGAGGTGCGTGTGTGGCCGCAGGTGGGAGATCTTAAGGAAATCAATTGCGCTTTACTGTGGGGCCCGCCGGCAGAACTTTTTAACGGCCTGGAGAACCTCGAGGTGATTTTCTCGATCGGAGCCGGAGTCGATTCATTGCTCGCCTGTTCAGCGTTGCCGGCCAAGGTGCCCATCGTGCGCATGGTGGAGCCAGAACTTACGGCAGGTATGGTTGAGTTCTGCCTATTTCAGGTTTTAAGGTTTCACCGCCTGATGCACTGTTATGAGCGCCAGAAGGCCCAATGCATCTGGAAAGAGTTGCCTCAGTTACCGGCACGAGATACAACGGTGGGGGTGATGGGAATGGGCGTGCTTGGCCTGGCTTTAGCGAAACAACTCCAATCGCTTAACTACAATGTGATCGGTTACCGTCGGCAATCAAAACCTAACGACGCGATAGAGATGTTTTATGGTGAGGGGCAGATAGAGGCATTTTTGCGCCAGGCAATGATACTGGTGATTTTGCTTCCAGCGACTGAGCAGACCCGGCATATTATTAACCGGGAGACGCTTGCAATGTTGCCGCCCAAGGCGTGCCTGGTTAACGCTGGCCGTGGCGAATCAGTCAACGAGCAGGACCTTCTTTGGGCACTGGACAGCGGTCAACTGCAGGCCGCAGCGCTGGATGTGTTTAGTCAAGAGCCGCTGCCAGCCGACCATTCCTTCTGGTCGCATTCCAGTATTTTTCTAACCCCGCATATCGCCAGTATTACTTACCCGGCCACAGCTTGTCGTTATATCGCTGATGCGCTACAGGCTTACCGCGCGGGAGGGGCATGGCCTAACCTTGTCGAAACAGGATCAGGATATTAAAGGCTATTCAGGCAACCACTGCGAGTACGTTCTGGCCTGGGCGCAAAAGATGAGAGTGACAACAGATTGTTGAAATAGTTGTCGATAAGCCGGGGTCAGGCGCCTGATTCCTGTTTAGCCGATGTTGGCTCAGGTTCTGAGGCGATTTTTCGTTGGATCATGATAGGGATTTTCTGTTGCAGGACGATTCGCCATTGCCCGTTATCTTCCTTGACCCAGTACTGCTCCACGATATCTGTTTTTCCTGACCCCTTGAGCTTTGTTGCCCGGGTGACCAGTTGTGTCTTGGGTCCGGGGTAGACAAAGATTTCGGTGAATTCGAAGTCACCGGGCTTGGGGCGCGCCTCTGGCAGATCGTGCCGAGAGGTTTTGGCGAGGCCCACAGTAACAGCTGCAGAGGAGGGTTCGGCCTGC
>JAPKAJ010000335.1 GCA_028825345.1 Arenicellales bacterium
CATGGGAGACGAAGTCTTTTTGGTCCTAAAACTTCTCGAATCCGAGCAGTTTGCTGTCGCTGGGACAGTAGCCTGGCTAACGCCGTCCGGAGCTCAGTCAAGTCGTACGAAAGGAATTGGGGTCCATTTCAAAGGGGCCGACGGCCAGAAGCTCAATGAGCGAATTGAAGAACTGATTAAGGGCGTTGCCTCGCGGCGCAGTGCGACCCACACCCTGTAAGCCTGGCTTGCTTAGATTTTTGTCTTGTCCCGACGGCTCACCGTATGCTAGTTGACTCTCATTGCCATGTTGATTTTCCTGAACTGGGTGATTCGCTCTTTGACGTTTTAGGGCGTGCCGACGCAGCCGGGGTGTCGCACCTCCTTTGTGTATGCGTCAACCTGGAAGATTATCCGAATATGCTGTTGCTTACGGAGCCCTATTCAAACATCTTTGTAACAGTTGGGATTCACCCCAACACCACGTTTGTCCCCGCACAAGAGCCTGAATTGGCCGACTTAATTGATCTTGCGTCCGATCCGAGGGTGGTTGGTATCGGGGAGACCGGACTTGACTATTTTCGAAGCTCGGGGGATCTTGGCTGGCAGCGACACCGATTTGCAACACATATTGCTGCTGCGAACAGCACTGGGAAGCCCCTTGTGATCCACACTCGAGATGCCCGTAAGGACACAATTGATTTAATGCGGTCTGAGAATGCGGCTGACGCCGGGGGCGTTATGCATTGTTTTTCTGAAGATTGGACAACCGCAAAGGCGGCTCTTGATCTTGGATTTTATATCTCCTTTTCTGGAATTGTGACGTTCAAGAACGCCCAGGCGTTAAGGGAGATCGCCCTTAAGGTGCCCGACGATCGGATACTGGTCGAAACTGACGCACCGTACCTTGCGCCCGAACCCCATCGAGGGAAAACCAATGAGCCTGCCTTCGTGTCCTGCACAGCTGAACGAATCGCGGATTTGAGGGGTATCTCAATGGACGCTTTTGCCGAGCTCACCTCAAATAACTTCTTTGAGCTTTTTCAACGGGCGTGCCGACACCCGGCTTAGCCTGGAATCCGGCTCAAAGAAGCGTGCGTAGTAATGGTTTAGAACTGCACCTTGGTTCGACTTCGGTTACAACTCCCTGTGATTCTGATTCGTATAATGTATATTATGTAAAGTAACGGATAGGTCTGCCAAACTCGCATAACACGCCAAACTTAGAGTAAACCGTTTGACCCTTCCCCCGGGCTCAGCCAGAATCAGACTGTAGACGCGGAAAACCACTAGTTCGAGCCGCGCTGACGGGCTTTCAAGCGGTCCGTTTCCAGAAAACTAAACCGAGGAAAACGTTGTAATGACACAAAAAGAAATTAGCGGTACAGCCGCCCCGCAGGACGAGGCCACCGAGGCGACCCCTCAAAAAGTCGCTGCCAAGGCGCCCCCAGGCAACCGTAAACCGGCTACGATCGGATCGTCAATTGTTATTCACGGCGACGTCGCTGGGGAGGAGGATCTGGTTGTCGATGGAACTATCGAGGGCACGGTTAACTTCAAGGACAACAACCTGGTAGTCAGCGTCAATGGCCGGGTGACAGCGAATATTAACGCACGAATTATCCGTGTTGACGGCGAGGTAAAAGGTGAATTGCACGGCAGTGAACAGGTCGTCATCAGCCCCAGTGGCAAAGTTAAAGGGGACATCCGTGCGCCCAGAGTGGTCCTCGAAGACGGCTGCACGTTTAAAGGTTCCGTCGATATGGAAACCGATAAAACGGGAGGGGCTGACCGCGCGACAACGCCTCGCTTGCGCCCGAGCGCCGGACGCCCGGTTCGACCAGGTCGTGAATCATCAGAATCTGGAAGCTTACGCAACTAAATGAAAAACCGCGGCATTTGCCGCGGTTTTTATTCACCTACTGAAGTGACGCGATCAACGGTAGTAGTGCGCCCCTGCCCTATCCGTGGGTGTTTTGGCTGTTTTTCGTTCCGAGCGCCTTGCTGCAGAAACCAGGCGGTCAACTTTCACCCTTGGGTCGCACGAACCTGAATCCTGCCGGTTGGCAGGATCAAAAGCCATGATCGGCCCGAGGATGAGCTCTGGGTGCTCATAAATCAGGTCATCACTCAGCGGGATAAAGACTTTATTAGTCACAAGCTTGTTTCTCTTACTGTGAGGCGTTTTCGGGCATTGGTTGCAATAATAGACCCCCCAAGGGGTCTTTCCGGGCGTAACCTATGGTAAAAGGGTGGCAACAAAGTGGAGACTTGGTCTCATTGGGCCGAATTTAGCTCCCAGGACTAAAAACCCCGAGTTTTTCTGTCATGGAATCCATATGGCAATCGTAATAGCCGTAGTCGAAGATGACCGGGATCAACGAGACAACTACGTCGATGTCCTCACCGCGCACGGCTATGACGTTCGAGCCTATGCGGATAAGCCAAGCGCCGAGGCTGGTTTCAAGCGTGAGTTGCCTGACCTTGCGCTGCTTGACGTCATGCTTGGGGAAGACATGGATGGCGGCTTCGACCTTTGCATGGCGTTACGAAAACTCAGCCCTACCCTGCCAGTAATTTTCCTGACGGCGCGCAACAGTGATGCGGACCGAATCTCCTCGCAACGAATGACGGCATGGGACTACATCACCAAGCCGGTTAGCCTTGAGTTTTTGGTCGCCAGAGTCCACGCCCTATTACGAATTTCCGAACAACTGCAACACCGCTCGCCCGAGTCGTCAGTATTTTCAGTCGGTGATCTGGAACTGGATGAAAACAGCATGTTAGTGCACTGGCAGAGTC
>JAPKAJ010000336.1 GCA_028825345.1 Arenicellales bacterium
CTCCCGAATCGACTATGGTCGTTTCGGATTTCGCAAGAGCTCCGACCCGGTCGCCTCCTGGGCGCGCGGCTGTAATAACCCTGGGCTGTAAGGTCAATACCTTTGAATCTGCAGTTATGACTCAACGGTTGGCCGAAGACCACTGGACGGTAGTAGACCCCCGTGATACCGCCGATCTGTACGTTATTAATTCGTGCACGGTTACAGCCGAAGCGGATCGCCAGACCCGCCAGGCGACACGCCGTGTACTGCGACAAAATCCGTCAGCTCAGGTTATCGTAACCGGCTGCTACGCACAGAACGAGCCCGCGGAGTGCGCTACGATCCCCGGCGTCTCGCTGGTGCTTGGAAATGATCATAAACTGGCAGTTGCCCAGGCCGCCCGGGGGTTGCCCAGGGATTCCCGAACGCACCAGGTTCCGGTTCGGGTAGATAGGCTGAGCAGCTTGCCGGCGGCTTTATTGAACGGATACGAGTCACGTACCCGCGCTTTTGTCCAAATACAGCAGGGGTGTGATCAGTCATGCACTTTTTGCGTCATTCACCGAGCGCGCGGACAAAGTCGCTCTTTTGATCGCCAGAGCGTGTTGCGGCAGATTCATACCTTTGTCGATCAGGGCTATCGGGAGATCGTTCTGTGTGGGGTCGACTTGGGGAGTTACAGTGATTTATCGGATCACAATCGGCCAGAAATCACTTCGCTGACCCGTCTCGTGCAAGAGATCGCCGCTCTGCCGGGAGACTTTCGAGTGCGTTTGAGCTCGATAGATCCGGTCCATATTGAAGACCCTTTACTTAGTATCTTGGCCCAAAGTAATCGTTTCTGCCCATACCTTCATGTGTCACTACAAAGTGGAAGCACCTTGATCCTCAAGCGCATGAAGCGGCGCTATGACGCCGTTTTTTTGATGGAACGTCTTGAGGCGGCCCGTGAACGAATCGGGTCACTTGTGCTTGGGGCTGACGTGATGGCTGGGTTCCCCACTGAGACAGAATCTGATTTTCGCTGTACGCTCGAAATCTTAAAAAAAGCGAACATTGTGTACCCCCACGTTTTTGCGTATTCAGCTCGGCCGGGGACGCCTGCGGCGCGCATTCCGAGGCAAGTACCACGTGATGAGCGGCGACGACGTGCAGCTGAACTTCGACAGGTTGGCCAGCATTTACGCGCTGAGGCACTGGCGGGCATGATCTTCAATAAAGGCCACTTACTGGTCGAACGAGCCCGAGAAACTTCTGAGCCCACGACTTATCATGGTCGCCTGGAGAACTACATGCCTGTTCGACTGAGAGGCCCGATACCGGCTGTGGGGACGCTCTTGGAGGTAGTGGTTACAGGAGTAGATGGTGAAGTACTCATTGCCGAGGCATTAAGCGCAGATTAAAATTTACCCTACGGCGGCCACCCTTTTTGGCATCCTTAGCCGCTTCAGCGCGAAGCGTGTGATCAACCCTGTGGTTTGGCGCACCCAGCGCGCGAACCACATACCAAACTATTAAACCGGAGATATTGAATGGCCGTTGAACGTACTTTTTCCATCGTAAAGCCAGACGCCGTCAGGCGCGACCTCATCGGCAAAATCTATGCCCGGTTTGAAGCCGGCGGATTGCAGATCATTGCCAGCAGGATGATCCACCTCACCCGGGTTCAAGCACAAGAGTTCTACGTGGTTCATCGAGAGCGGCCGTTTTACAACGATTTGGTTGAGTACATGACTTCTGGACCCGTGATGGTGCAAGTGCTTGAGGGCGAAAACGCGATTGCGCACAACCGCGAAATCATGGGGGCAACCAACCCTGTTGAAGCGGCTCCAGGTACGATACGTGCTGATTTTGCCGAATCGCTCGAAGCCAACTCGGTTCATGGGTCTGATGGTCCAGATACCGCCCGGGAAGAAATAGGGTTTTTCTTCGAATCGACTGATCTGTGCTCTAGAGCGGGCTGAACTGAGGGGAAAGCGGGTGCCACAGCAGATAAACCTACTCGGGCTGGATCGATCGGCGCTGCAGGATTATTTCGTCGGACTGGACGCGAAGGAGTTTCATGCTCGCCAATTCCTTAAGTGGGTCTATCAGCGCGGCGTCACTGATTTCTCCGAGATGACGGATCTGAGCCTTTCGTTACGGCAGACTTTGTCTGAAAAGGCGATATTGGCATTACCGGAAAAAGCAGGTGAACAGATCTCTGAAGATGGCACCCGGAAGTGGCTTTTTCGGCTTGAGGATGGTAACTGTATCGAAACGGTATTTATTCCCGAAACCGATCGGGGAACCTTGTGCATCTCGTCCCAGGTAGGCTGCGCCCTGAATTGCACCTTCTGTGCAACCGCCCGACAAGGCTTCAGTCGCAATCTCCAGGCCAGCGAGATCATTGGCCAGCTCTGGCTGGCTGGGCGGTTGTTGGCTGATGCAGGATACGGGCCAAGGCCGGTTACGAACGTGGTGATGATGGGCATGGGCGAGCCGCTACTCAACTACGATGCAGTGGTCAGTGCGATGCGCTTGATGTTGGACGATCTGTCATTTGGACTATCGCGTCGGCGCGTTACCCTGAGCACAGCAGGGGTCGTGCCGGCAATAGATCGTTTGGCCAAAGATTGCCCGGTCAGTCTTGCGGTTTCTTTACACGCGGTGGAAGATGATATTCGCGACCAGCTGGTACCACTGAATCGTAAATATCCTATCGACCAGCTTTTGGAAGCTTGCCGCCGCTTTCTAAATAACGACAGCCGGCGGCGGATCACTATAGAATACGTAATGCTGGATGGAATAAACG
>JAPKAJ010000337.1 GCA_028825345.1 Arenicellales bacterium
GCAGCCGGTTGTGGAATTTCCGTGCGAACCCGCGAAGGTCGCGCCAAGAAGATCGAGGGCAATCCATCACATCCCGTCAGCCAGGGTCGGCTTTGTGCGTTGGGTCAGGCAGGACTGCAGGTTTTATACAATCCCGATCGTCTGACCGGGCCATTGATGCAAACCGGGCAACGTGGTTCGGGTTCGTTTGCACAAGTCACCTGGCAGGAGGGTCTGGACAAAGTTGCCGATCGCCTGGAATTGTTAACGGCTGAGAACCAGGGCAACCGCATTGGTCTGCTTAGCCAGGGCGTTCGGGGACATCTGGCACAACTATTCGAACTGTTTGCCGACCAGCTGGGTTCGGAACGCCTGCTGCACTACGATTTTGACCATCCGCACACGTTGTACGCGGCAAACCACCGCTTCTTTGGCGAGGCGCGCCTGCCTTATTATGATTTAAAAAATACCCGCTACCTGTTGTCCTTCGGCGCCGATTATCTCGGCAATTGGATTTCGCCAGTACACCACAGTCTCGGCTTTGGACACAGTCGCCAGGGTCGCTCCGATGTCAGGGGACGGTTTGTTCAGATCGAACCCAGGATGTCAATGAGCGGTGCCGCGGCAGATGAGTGGATTGCTGCCAAACCCGGTACGGAAGGTATTTTAGCCCTGGGCCTGGCGCATCGCATTGTCTCCGAAGGCCACTACTCGGGCGTTGATCGCGACGACTGGACAACCGCGCTTTCGGGTTATACCACAGATCAGGTGGCTGAACAGACTGGTGTCGGGGCGGACACTATCAGGCGCATAGCGGACACATTTGTCCATACTGAGCCCAGCCTTGCCATCGGTGGAGGGAGCGCGGCTAACCATAGCAACGGTGTCGACACCCTGGTCGCAGTCAACGCCCTTAATTACCTTGTCGCCAACATTGGCAAGCCTGGTGGGCTGGTGTTCAACCCTGAACCCGCGGGTCCGGCCTCACAGGACAGACAAGCCAGTTATCGTACGATGCTCGAACTCGCCGAGGATGCGAAGCAAGGTAACATCGAGATTTTGATTTTAAATGGCACCAACCCGGTGTTCAGTATGCCGTCGGCCGGGTTCGAAGAGGCATTGGCGGAGATTCCGCTGATTGTCAGCCTGTCGAGTTTCATGGATGAAACGACCGCACTGGCGGATATCATTCTGCCGAGCCATACCTACCTCGAAAGCTGGGGTGACGACTTTCCGGAACCGGGCGTGGGTTTCTCCATCGGCAGCATTTCGCAGCCGGTGGTCTCACCGCTGTACAACACCAGAGCGACAGGGGACATCGTCCTGCAGCTGGCGAAACAGGCAGGATTAAGTGACGCCATCCCCTGGAGCAGCATGAAAGATTTTATTAAGGACGGCTGGCGCTTGATTTATGACCGTGGCGGTCTGGATACTCAGAAGGAGAGTTTCGAGTCATTCTGGAGGTCGATCCTGAAGGCTGGCGTATGGGGAGAAAAAACACACCGCGATCCAGCATTTACCTTAGACAAGCGTGTGATCAACAGCATTGCTGTTCCGACCCCCGAGTTTTCCGGGTCGAGCGACGCGTATCCATTTATCCTGCATCCTTATGTTTCGACTACGCTGCACGATGGCCATGCAGCGAATCTTCCCTGGATGCAGGAGCTTCCGGACCCCATGACGAGTGTGGTCTACGGATCCTGGGTGGAGATAAACCCGGCTACCGCCGGGCAGATGAATTTGAAGGAGGGGGACCTTGTCGACATCGAGTCCCCGCACGGTCAGATCCGCGCACCCGTTTACGTTTACCCGGCTATCATGCCCGGGGTCATCGCCATGCCCATCGGGCAAGGTCACGTTACGTACGGACGATATGCAAACCGTGGTGTTAACCCTATTGAAATCTTGAGTCCCCGCGTGGATCAACGAACCGGTGCGCTTGCCTCAAGCGCCACCCGAGTGAAGATCAAAGCCACGGGACGTCGTATCGAGCTGGTCAAGACCGGTGGCAACTCGCGTGAACTGGGTAGAGAAATCGTGCAAACGACCGGCGGCAAGGCAAGCCAGGGTCACAGCGCCAAACTGAACATTATTCCCATAACGGTGGTACCAACATGAGCATCCTGGACCGAATTGCCGACGGCTGGCGAAAATATCGCAAACCCGGCTATTACGACGAATTCGACTACCACTGGGGGATGACCGTCGACCTTGACCGATGCACCGGTTGCGAGGCTTGCGTGACGGCCTGCCAGTCCGAGAACAATTTACCCATCGTGGGTGAGAAGGCATTCGCCGAGGGCAGGGAGGTGAAGTGGATTCGGATCGAACGCTACTGGGAGGGTGAATTTCCTGATGTCAAACTGCGCTTCATTCCGATGTTATGCCAACACTGTGATTCGGCGCCCTGCGAAACGGTGTGCCCGGTAAGCGCCACCTATCACAACCAGGACGGCCTCAATACCCAGGTCTACAACCGTTGCATCGGCACCCGCTCCTGCGCGGTTTATTGTCCCTATGAGGTTCGTTATTTCAATTTCTACGATCATCACTGGGACAGCCCGCTGGACCAGCAATTGAATCCTGATGTAACGGTGCGGGAAAAGGGCGTGATGGAGAAATGTACGTTCTGCATCCAACGAATCCGCCAGGCAAAAGATGTCGCCAAGGACGATGGCCGCAGACGGGTGCGCGACGGCGAGGTTCAGCCGGCCTGTGTGCAGACCTGCCCAACACAGGCCCTGGTCTTCGGCGATCGCAAGGATCCCGAAAGCCAGGTCTCCA
>JAPKAJ010000338.1 GCA_028825345.1 Arenicellales bacterium
GTAATCTGACGGTATAATTGACGGTAACTAAGATGTTGCCCTCACAGTTACCGTCATGCCGCTGACCATCTTGAAGATAACATCCACCCCGTTGGGGCAATGTACTATGGCATGAGCGTCTTTCATTGCATGACCCGGTCTCTGGCGAGTGGTGGCCCAGGTCTTGGGACCTGCATGGGACCCGCTTCAATGGAAGCCCTCACCCGTCAAGCGGGGTTCAGCCGCTTTGGAACCCTCGAAATCAAGAGCCAGACCAATATCTTCTACGCCGTTGGTCTGTGACCGAGAAGCTGATGGTTGCCAATTCGCTCAGATAACAGCGTCGATAAGCATGGGCCCTGGAGTGGCAAATGACCGCCTCAAAGCCTGATTAAATTCCTCAGCAGTTGTCGCCCGAACGGCCTCGACGCCAAGTCCCCTCGCTATGCTGAGCCAGTCGAGTACCGGACGATCCAGATCAAACATATCTCTCGCTTTCTGACCCGCCTTCGCGCCAACATTTCGCAGTTCACCATGAAGAATCGCATACGAACGATTGTCATAGATCACCGTCGTTATGTTGAGGTTTTCCCGCGCCTGCGTCCACAAAGCCTGCACCGTATACATGGCGCTGCCATCTCCCGACAAACACAGAACACGCCGATCGGGACAGGCAATCGCAGCGCCGGTGGACTCGGGCAATGCGCGACCGATTGAACCACCGGTACCATATAGCCAATCATGCGGAGGGCACCCTTTGGTATAGGGATGAAGCGCTCGGCCCGCAGTGATCGATTCATCCGAAACGATCGCATTTTCTGGAAGCAAGTGACCAATCGCTGCACCGATGGAGTCTGCATTTAACTCACCACTTTGCAGAGTCGGCCGATCTAGGTTTTGCCCGTCATTCTTAGCTGGCTCAGCACCGACGCGACTGGCCAACCTCAATAACGCATCGCCAATATCTTCATTAACGCTGACAAGGTCATGAACCTTGCACCCATCAGGAATCAGCAGGCTAGGCAAATCCGGATAAGCAAAGAATGCTACCGGTGTTTTTGCACCGATTAGAATGACATGGCGTATATGTTTCGTTACCTCAAGTGCCTGACCAACGACATAGGGCAGCCTCTCAATAGTGACACGGCCTGCCCCTCGTTCAGTTCGTGCTGAGGCAAATTCTGCACGCACCTCCACCTCACACTGCCTTGCGATTGCGCCGACGTAAGCGAGCGCATCCGCTCGAAGCCCCTTGCCGCCGACAACAAGCATGGTGGGTTCGTTTAGTTTCAGAATTTTTGCACAGGCCTCAATCACCTCATCGCTGACACACGGCGCCACCTCACCGCCTAACGGATCAGCAACTGACGCGGTTTGGGTCCAGGCCGTATCGGCCGGAAGAATCAGCGTTGAGATGCCACCCGGTGGTTTCATAGACGCGTTGACGGCTGCTGCTGCATCATTTCCAATATCATCAGCGGAACGGGATGTCCTAACCCAATCGGAAACGGGTCGCGCGATCCCTTCAATGTCCGCAGTTAGCGGAGCATCATATTCAACATGGTAGGTGGCATGTTCCCCAACGATGTTGACGATAGGGGTATTTGCTTTACGAGCGTTGTGAAGATTCGCTAATCCGTTGCCTAGCCCAGGTCCCAGATGCAGCAAAGTTGCCGCCGGACGATCAAGCATACGCCCATATCCGTCGGCGGCACCCGTTACTACCCCTTCAAACAAACACAGAACGCAGCGCATGCCATCCACCTGGTCCAGGGCTGCACAAAAGTGCATCTCTGATGTCCCCGGGTTGGTAAAACACACGTCAACATTGCTTGCCAACAAACTACGCACAAGTGATTCCGCACCATTCATGGGCTATTTCCCTTCAATAACAATGATTAGTCGACCTATTTAACTTGCGCGCTCCGATTTACCGTCATTTCCACCAATTAGGTCTGTGTGTGGTTTTGGGGTATGGATTAGCAAGTCTAGATTGGTCACAATGAATTCTGGAGAAGGACTATAAAGGCCATATGATGACAAAACCACTGTGCATTGTTATTGGTGTCGGTCCAGGAAACGGAGCGTCTTTCGCAAGGCGCTTCTCACGCGATGCCCATCACGTCGCCATCTTGGCCCGAAATGCCACTTACCTAGACTCTTTGGCAAAATCTATACCAGATTGCGATGCATTTCCTTGCGACGTACGCGAGCCAGAAGAACTTCGCAAGACACTTACCGAAGTTGCAGACCGTCTTGGGCCCGCGTCAATCATGATCTACAACGCAGGCGCGGGCGAATGGCACCCCCCCGAAGAGACAACGCTTGAGGGCTTCGAATCATCCTGGCGGACAAACGCGCTCGGGCTACTTGTTAGTGCCCAGGCAATGTTTAAAGACATGAGCGCTCAGGGCCGCGGCAATATTGTGGTCATCGGTGCCACCGCCTCGATTCGCGGTGGCGCCACTTCGACCGCTTTCGCTTCAGCCAAAGCAGCCCAGCGAAGCCTTGCACAATCATTAGCCCGGCGATTTTCGCCCAAGGGCATTCATGTGAGTCACATCATCATTGACGGCATCATTGACTTACCAAGGACTCGCGAAAAACGTCCCGATGCGCCAGACGATTTCTATCTCCAGCCAGATGACATCGCAGACACGGTTGCCACCATCACACAACAGCCACGATCGGCTTGGACTTTCGAAGTGGATCTGAGACCCTATACAGAAAACTGGTGATGCAATAACCAGAAACACTCCCCGGTTATATCGAAATGACCT
>JAPKAJ010000062.1 GCA_028825345.1 Arenicellales bacterium
TCATTGATATGCGTGGCACCGATGGCCGTATCAGTGCAGACACACTCGAGCAGGCAATTTACGGCCGGGGCAACGTACACCATGCTCAGCCCTCAGCTGTAAGCATCACCCAGGCCTGTGAGTCCGGTACGGTATATCCGCTTGACGAGATCAGGGCGATTACATCAGTTGCACGCGCACACCAGCTGCCGGTTCATATGGATGGTGCGCGATTTGCCAACGCCCTGGTAACGCTTGGAATAACGCCAGCGCAGATGACCTGGCAAGCGGGAATTGATGTATTGTCTTTTGGTGGTACCAAAAATGGCTGCCTGGCGGCAGAGGTGGTGATCTTTTTCAAGCCTGAACTCGTGGGCGATTTCCCATTTTTGCAAAAACGCGCGGGGCAACTGCTTTCAAAAAGTCGCTTTATCTCGGCGCAGTTTGAGGGTTACCTTGCTGATGATGTCTGGCTACGTAATGCCCGGCAGGCAAACACCATGGCCCAGCGTTTGAGCCGGGGCCTTGATGCACTGCCTGGCATTGAGCTTGCATACCCCACCCAGTCCAATGAGGTGTTTGTGCGTATGCCTCGGTCGTTGATTAAGGCTTTGGCCCAGCAGGGTATCAAGGTCAACGACGAAGAGCTTGATGGAAAGGCGATGCGGTTTGTGACCGCCTGGGACACTTCTGAGGCCGAGGTCGACGATCTGTTAATGGCTTTGACTGCTCAACTCTAACCGGGAAGAGCGCAGCATCTGTTGTTTACATCAGTCGTAGTAGCCGGCTCGCACACAAGCGCCGATAAAATTACAGATCAACCGTTCTGCATGAGTGATCGTAATGTGCCCATGGTCATAAGAGGGTGCGATTTCCACCAGATCCATTCCGAGCACCCGGCCTTTGTTGACCAATCCATGAACCAGTTGTCGAATCTGTAACCAGTCCAGACCTCCGGGAGCCTGTGCCATTACCCCCGGCATGATGGTGGGGTCCAATCCGTCGGCGTCAATAGTCAAGTAATAGGGCCCGCCATCGGGAATGCGCTCGAGTACGGCTGCCATGCCGATCTCATGCATTTCGTAAGCGGTAATGATGTCTGCGCCGTAGTCCCGCGCATCTTGTACTTCTTCTGCTTGAGCACTGCCGTTACCACGAATACCGATTTGCACGATGGGGCCAAACCAGTCCATCTCTGAAGCGCGCCGGATAGGACTCGAGTAGCCTTCACGCACGCCATTGACTTGGTCACGCCAGTCTATATGAGCATCGATCTGCACCAGTGTGATGGTCTCCTCACGCTGAAGGGCGCGCATGACGGGAATCGGGATCCCGTGATCTCCACCCAGGGCTATCAGAGTTGCACCCGTCGATAGAATCTTTCGAGCGGCCTGCTCCGCACGGCGGTAGTGTTCCTGGTGGTCGTTGAGGTCGGCGCTGACGTTACCGCAGTCGACCACAGTGATATCACGGCCATCGAGCAGGTACCCGTCGAGATCCCAGTCATAACTGGACAGGGTGTAGGGAACATAGCTTGGACCCTGGCGGATTGCGTCTGGCGCCCGACTCTGGTCATTGGCCATCTCGTGTGGCCGATAGGGCAAGCCATAGGGAATGCCAAGAATAGCGATGTCTGCTTCAAGATTATCAAGATCCAGAACGAGGGGAAAATTCAAGAAGGTACGCGATGGTACCTGCGGTGCCTGGGTCAGCGGTTTAGCCATGACTATTTCTTTTGATCGTTGGGTATAGGGAATGTCTTAGGGTGCCGGCACCAGATATTGATGGTGCAGTTCCTCCAGACGCGAGACGAGTTCATCGGATATCGTGTAGTCCAGTGCAGCGAAAGCCTGATCCAGATGCCCTATCTGGGTAGCCCCGACAATCGAAGCGGTTAAAAACGGTCGGCTCAGAACGAAAGCATGGGCGAGTACCTCAGGCGACAGTCCCAATTCGCCGGCGAGTTCGACATAAGCTCTGGTGGCAGATTGGGCCTGGTTACTGAAATAGCGGGTGTTGGAAGGCCATAGCGTGTTACGAGCGCCAGGCGGGCGAGCACCGTCAAGATACTTCCCGGTCAGCACACCAGCTGCGATAGGCGCATAGGCAAGCAGGCCAACGTGTTCTCGCAAGGCGATTTCGGCAAGGGCAAACTCAAACTTGCGGTTAAGAAGACTGTAGGCATTCTGGATGCTGGCAGGACGTGACACTCGACCCGTATCAGCCCGGGCGACAAAGTCCATTACTCCCCAGGCACTTTCATTAGAGATGCCCCAGGCCCGGATCTTTCCGGCCTGGATCAGTTCGTCAAGAGCGGCCACCGTTTCCTCGCGGTCAGAGCCCACGTCCTCAATGACTTGAGTTTGTCCCAGGTCTTTAAAATCGGTCCAGCCCCGGTCCGGCCAGTGCAGCTGGTAGAGGTCGATATAGTCGGTACGCAGGCGCTTCAGGCTACCCTCACACGCGGTGTGAATGGTTTCCCGGGTAAAGCGGCAATCGCCTCCACGGATATGACTCTGCCCTGGGCCACAGACCTTGCTTGCAAGGATGATCTGATCGCGACAGCGCCGTTCAGTCAGCCAGTCTCCGATGATGACCTCGGTATGGCCATAGGTTGCAGCGCGAACATCCACCGGGTACATCTCTGCCGTATCGAAGAAATTGATACCGCCTGCAAGGGCGTGATCCATCTGCGCGAAGCCTTCCTTTGGCGTATTCTGCTCGCCCCAGGTCATGGTGCCCAGGCATATTGCCGATACTTCAATGCCAGTGCGTCCTAACGGTTGATAGCGCATCTTCAGATTTCCTTGTGTTGTGGTTGGTGCCAGCCTTCGCCCGCGTGGGAGTATGTAACATAATGGCCGGGTGAACCAAGATGGAGCCCTCACGTGATCCTTGAAGAACGCCTGCTATGACACCACCCAATAGCTTGTCTTTACGGTTGTTTTCTCAATTCCATGGTGATGGCGTGGCAGTGATTCGCCAGTGTCTAAGTCAACAGTGGCTC
This sequence comes from Arenicellales bacterium, assembly GCA_028825345.1. Taxonomy (GTDB): domain Bacteria; phylum Pseudomonadota; class Gammaproteobacteria; order Arenicellales; family UBA868; genus UBA868. The sequence goes on from JAPKAJ010000062.1 coordinate 2,987, forward strand.
AAGACCCTGGCCGAGGCGATTGAAACCGATATCAATTCTCCCGGCCCTTTCTTTCATGGTTATCAATCTGATGATAGCCAGGGCCGCTTTCACGGTAACTTGCGCCTGTGGGAGCAAGACGAAAGATTTCGTGCGTTCTGCTTTCAATCTCCACTGCCAGGGCTTGCCGCGCAACTTTTGGACTCGAAAAAGATCAACCTGCTGTATGACCAATTATTCGTCAAAGAGCCTGGTACACCAAACCGAACCCGATGGCACAACGACCAGCCTTACTGGGCGATGCGGGGCTGGCAGGTGCTGTCTTTTTGGATCGCACTTGACCCGGTAACTGCGGACTCCGGTGCATTGGAGTTTGTATCCGGGTCTCATCGTTGGGACCGCTGGTTTCAGCCCCAGGCTTTTGGCGAGACGGTGGGGCAGGATAGTTACGAGATTAACCCCAATTACGAACCGATGCCCGACATCGAAGCGCAGCGTGAAGATTACGAGCTGGTCAGTTGGGATCTAGAGCCTGGTGATGTTTATGTTTTTCATGGCCTTACAGTGCATGGCTCGGGGGGTAATCTCAGGCGTGACCAACGCAGGCGGGGATATGCTGTGCGCTACACCGGCGATGATGTGGTTTACGATACACGTGTGGGCACGAATGAGAACCTGCGCTCGAGTGCACACTGCGATGGAGACCCACTGGATAGCGATCGCTATCCGCTCGTGTGGCCTGCCTGAAGCGCCTTGTGTGAGCCGGTGCTGGCGGGTCGCTGGTGTTCGGGACGACCAGGCTGGGTGAGGGCATGGCAGGACAGCGGCCGAGCCGGTAGAATCCGCTGCCCACAGTAATGCCTTTGGCCGGCCCCGAGGGAGTCATGGAACTCGAAGACGATACCCAGAATTTTGACGCCGCCGCTGAGCGCATGATTGAGTTGGGCAACCAGTTGCTGGACCAGGATTCGGAGTCGGACAGCTGGGAAGTGGCCTCTGGCCTGCTGGCGGGAGCCGTGCATTTCTGGCTTTATGCGCATCAGCCTTGCGGCGATCTGGATTGCGAATCGTGCGAAGAGATCGACACCGCTCAAAAGCGCCTTGAACGACTGATTGAACAGGTGCGCCAATCAGCCAGTGAAAGCGATTATTACCATACCCCTCAGGATGCCAATGCTGGTTCGGCCTGAGAGCTAACAGGCTTTGCCTGTGGGGTTGGCGAGTGCCTTTGGCGCTCGGCGTAGGCGACGAGTTGAGGAAAAAAATCATCGAAGCCGTTTTGCAGTTGCGGGTAAAGTCGCGATAGGACTTCGCCGGATTTTTCCATCCCCGAATCAAAGCGGGTGCGCTGGGCCATCTGTGACAGCGTCTGGTTGATACCGCTGGTGGACCGATAATGCAAAAGCGTATCGGTTCGACTCAGGTAATCGAAGAACCTTTGCGAGCGGGCAGGGCACGCGCTTATGCGCGGCGCGAGAATCCGCTTGACCCAGTCGGTGTAATCAACCAGGGGTTGCCGATGGTAGCGGTGCCAGTCTTTAGCCAGGAAATGATCCATAAATACGTCGGCCACTACCGAGCAATAACGGCCAAAGTCTTCACGCATCAAAGACGATAGCTCCCGAAAGACCGGGTGCGCATCGGTATAGCGATCTATCTGCCGGTGTAAAAGCACCCCTTGTTGCACTTGGGGGTTTAGTTCGTCGAATTGCTCGCCCCGAATCGAATCCCCGATAAAGTTGCCCAGTATCAGGTCCGGGTCGCTCCCCGACAGGTATAGGTGTGCCAGAGTATTCAAGAATGGCTGGTCTGCGATAAAGCAAGGGGACTGCTTAGAAAAGCATGAAGCTCCTGCGGAGCATGGAAAAGATGATCGGGCGCTCGCGTTTTTAGCACATCAGCGGATTGCCAGCCCCAAGCGACAGCGAGAGCGTTCACCCCGGCGCTGCGCGCCGCATCCATGTCGCTGACCGAATCACCCACCATCCAGGTTTGTCGGGCATCGATGGCGTAATGGTTGAACGCCTCGCGTATATGCTCCGCTTTGCCGCCTGGTCGGTCGCTGCCGTAATACGTGCCGATGCAATCATTCAGCCCTTCTTGCGCGAGCCGGGTTCGCACCACATCGGCATGATTGGCAGTGACCACGCAAAGGATATGCTGCTCGCTTAAATCCCGTAACATTTCACTGATTCCGTCAAAAAGAGCGATCTGTGTAACGCCATTTTGCAAGGTATCAAAAAGAAAGCGGCCGTATGCTCGGTGATCAGGGTCCGGTATCCCGGCGACTTTGGCGAGCATGGCGAAAGTCGCTGGATCCAACCGGTCGAAATCGGCCAGGGTCAGGGAAAACGGCAAGCCCTGATCCTTGCAGAAAACCGCTGTCTGCTCCAGCACGGGTTGTGCTGAGTCAACAATCACGCCGTCGTAGTCGAGTAGTACGAGGTCCGTCATATCATTTAGGGAAATTCTGGGTGTTCCTGGGAATTATTGTCGCATTAAAACTGAAGTCATAACGCATAATCCCGCCCTAGAGCAATTCGTTCCTTTGGGAACAGACATTCGCTGAGGTCCTCAAGCCTGTTGGATACAAAAGTATTAGAGCAGTCATCCCGAGACGGTAGTGGGCTCGTTTATGGTATCACCGCAATTGTGATCTGGGGCTCTTTCCCGCTCTATTTCAAGCAGACCGAGTTATTTGGGTTTGCGAGTGTTTTTGGGCACCGAGCTTTCTGGGCCATGCCCTTTATGTTGTTGATTGTGCTGCTGATGCGATCATGGCGCGGTGTGGCGTTAGTCTTACGCAACCGGCGACTTCTTCTGCCCATCATAACAACCAGTCTTATCATTGCGTTCCAACAGGCACTATATATCTGGGGTATTTTTTCAGGGCGCATTGTCGAAATTTCAATGGGGTTCTACCTTGTTCCGACTTTTTCAATTTTGCTGGGATGCCTGTTCTTTCACGAACGTATCAGCAAAGCACAGTGGGCAGCAGTCGGTCTTTCTGTCGGGGGAGTTGCGGTTCTTATCATTTTCCTCGGCGAGAACCCCTGGCTTGGCATTACCCTGGGATTTACGTTTCCGGTCTATAGCGCTATCAGAAAACGGGTACAGGTTGAGCCCGCAGTCGGCCTTTTTCTTGAAACAGTGCCTTTGTTTTTGATTGGTTTGTGGTTCATTATCCAATTTCCACTGCCGAACGATCAATCTCTATTTTCCTTGTCAGGACTGCTGTTGCCGTTTTCAGCCGTGGTTACGATCTTGCCGATCCTGTTGTATGTCATGGCATCGCGCCGGATGCCTCTATCCCTTCTGGGAACGCTTTTTTACCTCGCTCCGACGGGTAGTTTTCTCACCGGTGTTGCGGTCTATAACGAAGCCTTTTCCCTAATTCACGTGATCGCATTTTTGTTGATCTGGTCAGGGCTGGGGATATACCTCTGGGCAGGGCGCGCTAAGCAATAAGATCGACTACACATCCTTGACTCCCCAATATCAGATGCCAAATTTTAGTCGTGATCACTTATCTGGATCAGTGCATCTGCAGCGAAGCAGCCACTCTCAGTTACCAGTATTGGGTTGATATCCATCTCGATCAGTTTGTGCGCAAGCTGCTGCGCCATTTCACTGATAGCCGCCAGAGCATCGAGCAACTGATCGATATCAGCCCTGGGACGGTTACGATAACCTTCCAGCAGGCGCATAACCTTAAGGGAGGTAAGAGCATCACGCAGACTGGATCGATCTGTTGGTAAAAGTATTGTGGTGGAATCAGCCATCAGTTCTACCAGGGTTCCCCCTCCTGCGAGTGTCATGACCAGACCAAACTGCGGATCATTTTGCACACCAACCAGCAACTCTGCGAGTGTTGTATCCAGCATTTTTTCGACCAACAGCCGGTCATCGACCTGGTGCCCCAGGGCTTGCGATCCCAGATCCAGCACATCGAGTGCTGCTTGGCAGACTTGGTCTTCGCTGGCAAGGTTCAGCCGTACGACCCCAGCTTCGGTTTTGTGTGGGAGCTGGTTGTTGACGAGCTTAAGAGCGACCGGAAAGCCGATTCTGCAAGCGGCTTCGCCCGCTGTTTGAGAATTGACCAGCTCACCAGGTGGAACAGGAATGCGGTGCGTTCGCAGCATCTGTTTACCTTGCCATTCATCCAGGGTAACCGGCTGTGACCGGTCGGGTGTATAGATTTTGGGAATAAAGGGATCTGAGCCGCTTTGTAGTTTCTTGTACACCCGGCCGAATACCGCCGAAGCGCTGATAGCTATGGTGGCTTCGCTGATACCCTGCAACGGTGCGATACCATTGTTGATGAGGGTTGCCTGGGTTTCGTGATCGAGATTCTCCGGCAGGCTGGAGCACACTGCAGCCGGTATACCGGCATTTTGTGTCGCGTGAATAAAGGCACGGGCATCGGCCTGGTAGTAGGGCCGATCGTCACTGATCTCAATCGGGGGATAGTCCTGTACCAGTAGTGCTGCATCGTAGCCGGGTGCGAGCGCCGCGCTGAACACATTTTTCAGGGTTTCCTCCTGCCCCCAAAGCGGCGTGGTGTAATCAAGCGGATTGCCCACAGTCGCAATATCAGGAAGCCATTGGCGCAGGGATTTTTCCGTTGCGGCATCAGGTGAATCGAAGATCAGGCCTTGACTGTCTGCGCAGTCGGCGAGCATGGCGACGTCACCGCCTGAGCAGGTGAATGCCGCAAGCCGCTTACCTGCCGGTGCACCGGCCGTGGTCAGCATCTGCAGGGTTTCCAGTAACAGGCTGGGGCTTAAAGCACGGGCAACGCCGATCCGATCAAAAAGCGCCTGGTAGCAGACGTCTTGACCGGCCAAAGAGCCGGTATGGGTGAGCGTAGTCTGGGATGCCAGTTCAGACTGACCCACCTTGAGTGCGACCACTGGCACGTTGCGCGCCATAGCGCGGGCAACTGCATCTGCAAAACGGGGTATGTCGCGCAGCGTTTCTATGTACAGGCCAAAGCCAGTAACAGCGTCGTTATCGACAAGGCTGTCGAGATAGTCTTCCACACCTAAAATGGATTGATTCCCGGCGCCGATCACGTACGAGAAATGAATTGAACGTCTGTTGGTGAGCAGGTAGCTCGAGAGCATGCCGGATTGAGAAATGATGGCGGGGCCGGCCGTTACCCGTTTACCGCCATGACTGAATGGCCATAGGTGCGCCCCGCTGACATAATTCAATAAACCGAACACATTGGGTCCAGCCAGCGCCATCTCGCCGCATGCCGCAATCAGATCGCGCTCGAGATCAGCACCTTGCCCACCAAGTTCCTTGAAACCTGCGGTATAGCAGACGATGCCACCGGCGCCTGCGTCCCGCAGTTCTGCGAGCACCTCTGATACACCATGCCGTGGGATGGCAAGAAAAACCGCATCCGGTGCTTGCGGTAGATGCTCGACACTGGCGAAGGAAGGTATCTCACCAAACCGTCCCGACCTCGGATTGACGCCCCAGATTTCGCCGGCGAAGCCACTTGTGGCGCACTGTTGTGCCGCAGATACAGCAGCATCGCCGCCGATAAAGGCAATATGGCGTGGCGCCAGCAGCCGATCGAGATTGGCACGTTGTTCTGGGGTCATGCGCCAAGCGGTCGCAGCAGTGATCGGCTGATGATGTGTCGCTGTATTTCAGATGTGCCTTCCCAGATTCGCTCAAGGCGTGCGTCACGCCATAGACGTTCGATCGGGAAATCTTCCATCAGACCCATGCCGCCGTAGATCTGGACCGCGTTATCGGCCAGGCGGTGCAGCATCTCGGAGGCAAACAGCTTGCACATGGCTGCATCGGTGGGCGTCATCTGTCCCGCATCGGCTTTTCTGGCCGCATGCATCACCAGGAGGTCGGCGGCCTGCAGTTCGGTCGCCATGTCTGCCAGTTTAAAAGACGTTCCTTGGAATTTGCCGATGGGCTGACCAAACTGCTTGCGGTTCGCAGCCCAATCCAGCGACAACTCCAACAGTCGCTCCGCGCGACCACAGCAGCCGGCTCCAACCCATACCCGGCCCATCTTGATCCACTTATCGGCAAGCTTCAGGCCTTCACCCTCCGCGCCAAGCAGCTGACTCTTATTGACGCGACAGTCATTAAATGACAATACGAAATTGAGGTATGCCCGCTGGCTGACACAGCGCGGCCCACGCGTGATATCAAAACCTGGATGCCCACGGTCTACCAGGAAAGCACTGATCCGTTTGCGCGGGCCACGAGGGGTTTCATCTGTTCCAGTGGTGGCAAAGACAATCGCAAAATCGGGTTCGACGTGGCTGCTGACAAAATGCTTGGCTCCATTGATGATCCAGTCATCCCCGTCAGGCTGTGCGCGTGTTGCCATCGACATGATGTCAGAGCCGGCACCTGGCTCTGTGATGGCGAAGCACTCAACTTTGTCTCCTTTTACGCAAGGAAGCAGATAGCGTTCTTTTTGCTCATCACTGCAGGCCAATAGCAGCTCGGTGGGGCGCCAGGCAAAGCCATGCAGTGCGTGTGTGACCTTGCCGAACTCGCGTTCCATGATCGCGAGGCTAGTGCAGTCCAGCCCACCACCTCCGATCGATTCGGGCAGATTGGCGGCGTAAAAACCCATCTCAAGGGCTTTGTGCTTGATGCGCTCACCCATCTCAGCGCTGACCTCACCTGCGCGTTCAACCTCGTTTTCCAGGGGCATCAGCTCTTCTTCGACAAATGCCTTAATAGAGTCGGCCAGCATCCGCTGTTCGCTGTTTAGTTCGATGTCCATGATTTCCCCAAGATTCAAGTTCAAAGCGGTGAAAAGTATCCACCCGAGCACATTATTGCCGTACCGGCGCAAGGTGCGGCCGCTCATGATATTGCCTTGTGCCTGTTATTGCCATATCGTGCGTCTTTACGTTTTATCTCGACTGAAGGGTTAAACGGTCGAACTCAGGGGAAAAATGGACGACAGAGCACAAGAACTGCTGGTGGAGCGACATGGTGCGGTATTAGAGATTACGCTTAACCGCCCCAAGGTAAATGCCATAGATTTCGACTTGAGCCGCAGAATCAATGAAGCGGTGGTCATGCTGCGCGATGATCCCGAACTGCGGGTGGGTCTGGTGACGGCAACTGGCGAGAAAATGTTCTCTGCTGGATGGGACCTTAAGGCGTTGGACGCGGGAGAGCAGCAGTTGGATAACTGGTGGGAAGCCGATGCAGACCTGCCGGGCGGGTTTGCAGGATTAACCGAGATGTGGAACCTTAACAAGCCGGTTATCGCTGCAGTTAATGGGCTGGCCATCGGTGGCGGGTTTGAACTGGTCATGGCTTGTGACCTGATCGTTGCGGCAGACCATGTGTTTTTCCAGTTGCCGGAGATGCCATTGGGTATTGTGCCGGATGCCGGGGCTATACAGCGGCTGCCGCGGCGAGTTCCGTATAATGTTGCGGTCGAGATGCTGTTGTTGGGCCGGCGTATGAGCGCGGATGAGGCGGCCAGTCATGGGCTGGTGAACGCAGTGGTACCAGCGGCCGAGTTGATGACTACCGCACGCCAGTGGGCTCAGCAGATCGCCGAGTCTGCGCCACTGGCGGTGCAGACGGTCAAGGAAGTGTTACGGGCGATTGAAGGTGACACCGTAGAGGGCGCTTTTAATACCATGCGTACTGCCGATTTACCGGTTTACCGCAAGATGTTGCGCTCAGAGGATGCCAAGGAAGGGGTTAAGGCGTTTGTGGAAAAACGCAAACCTGTATTTCGCGGCGAATAGCCGCTGCCAGAGCAAAGGGGAAAGTAATGACACAAGAGGAAGTTCAGCGCATCGCACTGGTAGGCGGCGGTGTGATCGGTGGTGGCTGGGCAGCAAGATGCCTGGCCAATGGGTTAGAAGTGGTGCTGACAGATCCTCGTGCCGAGGCACGTGATTATGTGGAGAAAACCATCGCCGATGCCTGGCCGGTTCTGGAGGCTGCCGGATTAACAGACAAAGGAGATCGAAGCCGGTTGTACTTCGCCGATGATATCGCCGCCGCTGTGGCCCAGGCCGATTTTATTCAGGAAAATGTTCCCGAGCGTGAAGATTTGAAAATTGCGGTTCACGAGGAGATCAGCCAACATGCAAAAAGTGATGCGATCATTGCGTCGAGTTCTTCGGGGCTTTTACCCAGTCGCTTGCAGTCACGTTGCCGTCATCCCGAACGACTGGTCATCGGCCACCCTTTTGCCCCGGTCTATCTGCTGCCATTAGTCGAGGTGGTGGGTGGTAAGCAGACTTCGGCCGAGTCGATATCCCGGGCCGGGCAGTTCTACAGTGCAATCGG
>JAPKAJ010000339.1 GCA_028825345.1 Arenicellales bacterium
CACCCAGCGGGCGAAGGCGGGGCAGGGTCGAGTGATGAACCGCCTGCCCAAAAGACCCCGGTTCGCAAGCAGCCAACTCAAGGCCAAGGTGTGGTCTCAGGTGCGGCCTCAGTTCGCGCGACTGGCGCTTCAGCAGATTCAGCCCTCCCCACTGAACCCGCTTTATGCCAGAGCCCGGCGTCCCCACCAGAAACCGACCTGGCCGACCCCAACCTGTGGGCTACGTTCGTCGGCGACTCAGGGTTAAAAGGTGTGGGTCGGGAATTTGCCATGAATCTCTCGCCGCAGAGCTACGATCCTCAAAAAAAGGTGTTGATCGTGTCGCTGAAACCCAATCTTGCCAAACTGCATAGTCAGTCCCGTCAGGCCTCTTTAGAGAATGCGTTTAGCCAGTTCACTGGCTCGCCAGTCAAGTTAAAACTGATCGACGGGAGCGAAGATTCACCTGAGACCCCGGCCCAGAACCGGGCCCGCCATGATTCCGAGGAAAAGGCCGAGGTCTATCAGACGTTAATGGAGGATCCGATGGTCAAGGATATTATGGAGCGGTTCGATGCAACCGTGGTTCCGGACTCGGTCCGCCCCGGTAAACAACATAAGGAGAGCTGAATGAAAGGACCTTTGGGTAATATCATGAAACAGGCTCAGGAGATGCAGGAGCAACTGAAGAGCGCGCAGCAAGAGCTTGCACATATTGAAGTCACCGGCGTCGCCGGCGGCGGTATGGTCGAAGTGATAATGACTTGCCGGCATGATATCCGCCGGGTAAAGATAGATGACGGCCTGTTTAGTGACGACAAAGAGGTTCTGGAGGACCTCGTGGCGGCTGCCGTGAATGATGCAGTTCGCCGGGTTGAGAAAACAACTCAGGAAAAAATGGGTGGATTGGCCGCGGGGATGAATATCCCAGGCTTGAACCTGCCTGGCCTCAATGGCTGACGGCCATGCCATAGATCAACTTAAGCAGGCGTTGCGTCGTCTGCCTGGGGTCGGGCCGAGGACCGCTCAACGGATGGCTTTTCACCTGCTTGAACGGGACCGCGAGGGTGGGCAGATTTTAGCTGATGCCCTCAGGGACGCCGTGTCGAGCGTAAAACACTGCCAGCGTTGTAACAATTTCAGTGAGCAGGCGCTTTGCAGTATCTGCGAGTCAGGCAAACGCGACGAAACCTTACTATGTGTCGTAGAGACTCCCGCAGACCTGGATACCATTGAGCAGGCAGGAGCCTATACCGGCTACTACTTTGTGCTAATGGGACACTTGTCTCCGCTCGATGGCATCGGCCCAGACCAGTTGGGGGTCGAGCGGTTGTTGCAGGTCGTTTCCGAGCGAAGCGTTCAGGAGGTGATCCTGGGGACTAACCTTACGGTTGAAGGCGAAGCGACAGCTGATTATCTATGCGACCTATTTGAAGACAATCCTTTGACGGTGAGCCGTCTGGCCCGCGGGGTCCCATCGGGGGGAGAACTTGAGTACATGGACGCCAATACGCTAGCCCAGGCATTCAGTGACCGTCGTACTCTGCACCAGTATACGGTAGAGGAGTCCTGAGTCAGCTAACGAGTAGATTTCCGCTCCAGAGCGGGGTGTTTATCTGTCAAAGGCGTCAGTCCAGAGGTGCGCGAAGGGCTTTTTTGTGATAATCCTGCCGCGATTATCCACCTCAATCGAACCGTAGCGATCTTCGATAGAGCCGGTGCACGTGGCGACCTGATTCTTGGGAGAGTAGGCACGCCCGGCTTGAGGGCTGACTGCTAACGAGGTGGCCAGCCTTAAGCCGTTATCTGGGTTGCCCCACTGGCTTACATGAGGGCGTTTGGCGCAAATTTAGCCCGGCCTGGCAAATTCCAGGGCTCTACCAAAAACACCTGGCCGAATCCGGCCATTGTCGAAAACCACCTGGCCACCGACGATGGTGTGGCTGGGCCATCCAGTGAGCTCGCGGCCAGCGTAAGGGCTCCAAGCCGCGCGGCTGAACACTTCATTGTCACGAACTGGCCGCGCCGTTTCGATATCCACCAGCGCCAGGTCTGCATCGAAACCCTCAGCCAGCTGCCCCTTGTTTTTAATGCCGTATACCCGCGCCGGGCCCGAACACATCCATTGCTGTACTTGGGCCAGAGTGCACTGCCCGGCCTGCATTGCTGTCAGCATTAAAGGCAACGACGTTTCCACTCCGGGCATTCCAGCAGGAGAGTTCGGGTAGGGTTGGCTTTTTTCGGCCAACGTATGTGGCGCATGGTCGGTGGCGATAATATCGATGATGCCTTGATGAAGGCCAGACCATAGCCCTGACGCGTTGGCTGGATTGCGAATCGGGGGATTCATCTGTACTCGTGATCCTAACTGGGCGTAATCATCGGTATTTAGAAAAAGATGGTTGGGGATCACCTCACAGGTTACCTGGTCGGGCTTATGGCGGCGCAGCCGCTCGACTTCCTCTGAGGTCGAAAGGTGGAGGATATGCAGGCGCCGGCCATACTTTTCAGACAAAGCCAGCGCTCGCTCGGTCGCAATCAGGGCCGTTTGGGGGTCCCGTATTTGTGAGTGCAGCGCATAATCGGCAGTCTCACCTTCTTTTAGCAAAGTCCGCGTTCGATCCTGGATCCGGGTCTCATCCTCGGCGTGGACGGCAATGAGGCGTTGACCATTACCGAAAATTCGTTCCAAATGCTCTTGCTTGTCGACCAGTAAGTCGCCGGTACTGGATCCCATAAAAATCTTGATGCCACAGGCGGGGTGCACA